>NZ_JBPQTQ010000016.1:0-59088 GCF_051386415.1 Streptomyces sp. URMC 129 | reverse complement strand
CCCCCGTACCCCTACCCGTATCCGCCGCCGCCGCGCAACGGGCTGGGCACCGCGGCGCTGGTCCTCGGGATCGTCGCCGCCACGCTCTGCTGGACCTTCGTGTTCAGCGTGGTCGCCCTCCTCCCCGGCGTCCTCGCGCTGATCTTCGGCGTCATCGGCGTCCGGCGCGCCCGCCGGGGGACGGCGACGAACCGCGGGGTGGCGCTGGGCGGGCTGTGGACCGGGGCCGGGGCGACCGCCGTCTCCGCGGTGCTCACGGTGCTGTTCTTCGTCTGGGTCCTCGCCCCGGTGCCCGTGGTCTCGGCGGCCGGGGCGGACCACCTGGCCGGGACCGGGGACGAGGTCGTCTTCGACGACGGTCTGGTGGTGACGGTCGAGGACCTGTGGGAGGACCCCGACGGCGGCTACTCGGTGCGGATGCGGCTGGCCAACGAGGGCGACGAGGACGCCGATCTCGGCGGCGCCCGCCTGTCGGCCGCCTACGACGGCGAGGCCGTCGGGGAGTCCGGCGTGGTGCGCGAGCAGCAGGCGTCCGGCGCGCTGCGGCCGGGGGAGACGACGGCGGCCGGGTACCGGATCGCGGAGCCGGGCGGCCCGGCGGAGGTCCTCGCCCTCGACTTCTCGCCCGGTGACGACTACGGGACGGCGTACTGGGAACTGGACCTGCCCGGCGACCCGGCCGGCGGGGACTCCGGCGGCGGCTCGGGCTCCGGCGGTATCGACGTCTGAGCCACGCGCGCCGCGGCGCGCGGAATTCCCGGCGAAGTGGCGTAAGAATAGGCGGAGTTCGCCCTCCTACCTCCATGACGGCCCGCCGGCCCGGTCGTCGGGCCGGGGGCGTGAGGAGGACGCGGCATGAGTGGCAGTGGCCGGACGAGAACGGCGATGGAGTGGCTGGCGTCGGCGGCGCCGGACCCGGACGCGTGCCGGTGGGAGTGGGAGCGCCACCCGATGGGTGTGGCGTTGCTGCCCGCCGGGCGGTTATGGGACGTGCTGATCCTGATCGGGAAGCTGGGACACCCGACGTTCGACGTGCTGTCCCGGGTGATCGACCGCCCGGGACCGGTGCTGGCGGACCACGGGAGCGCGCGGATCGGGTTCTTCGTGCCGCCCGGGACGGCCGGGCGCTGGCTGGGCACGGGCGTACGGGCGGCGGGGCGCGGCAGCTGGATCGTGGTGCCGCACCCGACGCGTACGGCGCGGGGCGTGCGCTGGCTGGTCCCGCCGGACGGGTCGGGCCTGCTCACCGACCCGGCCGTGCTGGAGATGTCCATGCACGAGGCGGCGGCCGTCATCGCGCGGTCGGCCGGCGAGGGCGACACGGGCTGAGCGGGACGGCGGGGCGCCGGACGCATGACTGCCCCGGAGCAGTGGGGGAGAGCTCCGGGGCAGTCATGCGGTCGCCGACCGGACGGCCGCACGCCCCGGGGGGTGTGGGGCGGGCGGATCCGGTCCGAAAAGGAGTGCGGGAGTCTGGCTGCTCTCGCTTCCGTCCCGACCGTACGGCAGGTCGGCGCGCCCCGGAGCGGCCCCCAGGAGATCCGCATCACATCCCCGCACGTTCTCCATGGAGCCCGTGCGCGCCGCTCACCGGCCGGTCAGGGCGTCCTGGAGGATGTCCAGGCCCTCCGTCAGCAGCTCCTCGCCGATGACGAGCGGCGGCAGGAACCGCAGCACGTTGCCGTAGGTGCCGGCGGTCAGCACGATGAGGCCCGCGCGGTGGCAGGCGGCGGCGACGGCCGCGGCGGAGGCCGCGTCGGGCTCCGTGGTGCCGGGCCTGACCAGCTCGATCGCCAGCATCGCGCCGCGCCCGCGCACCTCGCCGATCAGCGGGTGCCGCGCGGCCATCGCCCGCAGCCGCGGCCTCATCACCTCCTCGATGCGGCGGGCCCGAGCGGGCAGGTCCAGCTCGCGCATCGTCTCGATCGCGCCGAGGGCGGCGGCGCAGGCCACCGGGTTGCCGCCGTAGGTGCCGCCGAGGCCGCCGGCGTGGACGGCGTCCATGATCTCGGCGCGCCCGGTGACGGCGGCCAGCGGCAGGCCGCCCGCGATGCCCTTCGCCGTGGTGATCAGGTCGGGAACGATGCCCTCGTCCTCGCACGCGAACCAGTGGCCGGTGCGGCAGAAGCCGGTCTGGATCTCGTCGGCGACCAGCAGGATGCCGTGCTCGCGGGCGAACGCGGCCAGGCGCGGCAGGAAGCCCCGCGCGGGAACGATGAACCCGCCCTCGCCCAGGATCGGTTCGACCACGATCGCCGCCGTGTTCTCCGCGCCGACCTCCTTGGTGATCCGGTCCGCGACCAGCGCCGCGGCCTCCTCCGCGCAGCGCTCGGGGCCGGTCGGCCAGCGGAACGGGTACGCCATCGGGAACCGGTGGATCTCCGGGGCGAACGGGCCGAAGCCGTGCTTGTACGGCATGTTCTTGGCGGTCAGCGCCATGGTGAGGTTGGTCCGGCCGTGGTAGCCGTGCTCGAAGACCACCACCGCCTGCCGCCCGGTGTGGTAGCGGGCGATCTTCACCGCGTTCTCGACGGCCTCGGCGCCGGAGTTGACGAGGATCGACTTCTTCGGGTGGTCGCCCGGGGTGAGGCGGGCCAGCTCCTCGCAGACCTCCACGTAGCCCTCGTAGGGCGTGACCATCGCGCAGGTGTGCGTGAACCGCCCGAGCTGCTCGGCGGCCCGGCGGACCACGGCCTCGGCGCTGTTGCCCACGCCGGTGACGGCGATGCCGGAGCCGAAGTCGATGAGCGCGTTGCCGTCGACATCCTCGACGATCCCGCCGCCGGCCCGCCGCGCGAAGACGGGCATCACCGACCCGACGCCGGACGCGACGGTGGCCAGCTTCCGCGCCATCAGCTCCCGCGACCCCGGGCCGGGGATCCCGGTGACGAGCCGGCGCTCCTGGGGCAGGGACGGGCCTCCGGACAGTCCGGTCGTGGCGCTCATGGGTGCACTCCTCGTCGCGAGAGGGCTGATACGGTCGCTCACCAGGCAGGCTAGGCCCGCCCGGTGCGGCCCGGCATGCGCCGCGACGGAGTGGCCCCGGGGCCGTTCTTGGCCATCCCGGCGTGCGCGACGCGCGCTCCGGCGCCCGGCGGGGTCCCGGCTCCCGGCCCGGCCGCCGCGCGCGGCGAGGGCGGCCCGCGCTCCCCGCTCGGCGCCCTTGCGACCCGTCCGGCCCGGCCGGACGATTCCCCCTGTGAAGAGCCAGCGAACCATTCGCGGGGCCCGTCGTGGCCCGTTGCTCGCCATGGCCCTCGGCCTGGCCGTCGTTCTCGCCCTCACCGGCCACGGGCCGGCGGGCGCGGACACCCCCCACACGTTCACCGAAGAAGAGCTCGCCGCGGCGAGCGACGCCGTCCTGGCCGCCGATGTCGGCGGCACCGCGTGGGCCGTCGACGAGGCGGTCGGCTCCGTCCTCCTCCAGGCCGACTCCACGGTCACGGAGGCCGACCTCGACCGGATACGCCAGGAGGCCGGGGCGTACGCCGACGCGATCAGCGTCGAGCGCGTCCCCGGCGAACTCACCCCGCTCCTCGCCGGCGGCGAGGGCATCCGCGCCTCGGGCGGCTGGAGCTGCTCGGTCGGCTTCAACGTGCTCCAGGGCACCACCAAGTACTTCGTGACCGCCGGACACTGCACCGAGGGATACCCGCGCTGGTCGGTGGAGGTCACCGGAAGCCCCGTCGGCCCGACGGCCGACTCGTCGTTCCCGGGGAACGACTGGGGCGTCGTCTACTACGACTACCAGGGGTACCAGGGTCCCGGCGGCGTCTACCTGTGGAACGGCACCTTCCGTCCCATCACCGGGGCCGCCGAGGCGTACATCGGGATGCCGGTGGAGCGCAGCGGCCGGACCACGGGCCTGCGCGGCGGCACCGTCACCGGGCTGAACTGGACCGTCGACTACGGCGGCGGCGACGTCGTCTCCGGCCTCATCCAGACCAACGCCTGCGCCGAGCCCGGCGACAGCGGCGGTCCGCTGTTCTCCGGCACCACGGCCGTGGGCCTCACCTCGGGCGGCAGCGGCAACTGCTCCTCGGGCGGCACCACCTACTACCAGCCGATCACCGAAGTCCTCAACCACTACGGTTTCACGCTCCCCTAGCCCCGGCCCAACTCCCCGTGCGGCCCTGACGGTTCCGCTCCCGCGGTGGCGCGTGTCCGCCGCGGGGGCGGAACCGCACGAGCGGCACCACCCGCCGGTCCCCTGCACTAGATTGGAACGCCGACGTCGCACTCGGCCGATGGCCTGATCAGGGGGCTTGGCACCGCATGAGCACCAACGGCGCGCCGGACGCGCGGGAGACACGCGAGGGCGGCCATCCCGCCACGCGGCCCACAACCATGCCGCCGGCTCCCCGGCAGCCCCCGGAGGCCGAGGGCCCGCCCCTCGCGCGCTGGCTGCACACCCCGCGCCCGGCCGCCAGGCCCGGCGTCTGGCGGGCCGGCCACGTGCCGAAACCACCCGAGGACCCCGACCGCCTCAGCGACCGCGAGCTGCACGGCGGCGCGCTGCTGGCGCTGCTGGCCGGCTGGCTGGTGTGGTCCCTGTACGCCAACGGGTACCTCCGCGCGGTGATCTGGCCCCTCGACTGGCTCGGCCTCGCGTCCTGGGGCGCCTCCACCGGCGGCATCAGCGTGCTGTACGTGTACGAGCTGCTGTTCGTCTGCCTGCTGGCGTTCCTCTTCGGCCGCGTCGGCAACGCGCCCCGGCTGTGGCGCCGCTGGCGGCCCGCCGTGCTGCGCGCGGTGTGCGGCCGGGCGGACATCGAGCCGATGAGCCGCCGCGAGGTCCTGCGCGCCACCGCCGCCCTGGTCGCCGCGTACGCCGCGTGGCGCCTCAGCTTCCGGGGCGTGTGGGAGTTCTGGCTGGATCCGCTGTACGCCGTCGTGCCCGACTCCTGGTGGGAGGACGGCGACACGACCGCGTACACCCTCACCTACAACCTCTACTACGCCCTCTACACCGCCCTGCTGCTCGCCCTCTTCGGGTGGCTCGGCGGCTGGCGGGCCGTCCTCCGCCGCTACCCGCCCGTCCCGCCCCACCGCCGGGGCCACGCCGGGACGCCGCAGCGGCGGGCCGAGCTGGCCCGGCTCACCGACTTCACCGAGCTGCGCGCGGCGGGCGCGGACGCCGCCGCCGACCGGCTGGCCGAGGAGATCCGCAGCGGGCGCATGGGCGACCTGGACTACGCCCGGATCACGCACGCCTGGCAGGCGGTCCGGGCCAGGCCCACCGCGCTGCCCGCGTTCGCCGACGCGGCCCGCGTCCACGGCGCCGCCGCGTTCGTCCACCCCTCCGGGGACCGCGACCTGCCGGTCCGCGCCGCCCAGCACGACCTGCTGACCCGGCAGGTCCGCATCGGGCAGGCGCTGGACGAGGAGCGGAACCCGTACGAGTACCGCGGCGAGGACGTCGCGCTCGACCCCGCGGTGCTCGGCACGTCGCTGCTGGCCGTCGGGCCGCCCGGCTCCGGCAAGACCGGCCGCGTCATCCGGCCCGTGACCGAGGCCCTGTGCCTGCACGCGCTCACCGGCCAGGCCGCGGTGGTCGCCGTCGGCACCGCCAGCAGCGCCCTCGGCCCCGACCACGCCTTCGATGTCATCGTCCGCGTCGGCGACCCGGCCGGCAGCCACCAGCTCGACCTGTACGGCGGCGCCACCGACACCGACGAGGCCGCCGCGCTGGTCGCGGAGGCGCTGGTGGGCGGCTCGCGCACGGATCCCCGCGAGGCCGCCGCCGTGCTCGTCCAGCTCATCGGCCCCTACCAGGCGGCGTACGACCGGCTGCCCGGCGTCCCGGAGCTGCGCGCCATGCTCGACGGCGCGCCCGCCCTGCTCGCCACCCTGCGCGAGGACCTGCGGCTGGCGGGCGCCGTGGGCCAGGAGCGCGAGCTGGACGCCAGGGCGCGGCAGGCCCAGCGCCCCGACGACCTCGGCCCGCACCTGGCCGACCGGCTCGCCCTGCTGGACCGCGCCGGGTTCTCGCACACCGCCCGGACGTTCTCCCTCAACTCCCTGGTCCACCCGCTGCGGGTGCGCGTCGACCTGCCCGCCACCGGGCACGCCGAGGCCGGACGGATCATCACGCGGCTGCTGCTGGCCCAGTTCACCGCGGCGGTCACCGCGCGCCCCGACCGCTCCCTCTTCGCCTGCCTGGTGCTGGACGACGCCACCGCCGCCATCACCCCCGGCACGGTGCGCGGGCTGACCCATCTGCGTCCGGCCAACGCGGGCGCCGTGCTGGCCCTGCGCACGCTCGACGACGTCCCGGCCGAGCTGCGCACCGGGCTGCTGGGCGCGGTCGGCTGCCGGATGGCGTTCTCCGGCATCACGACCTGGGACGCCGAGCACTTCGCGCGGGTCTGGGGCACCGAGTGGCGGGAGGATCAGGACATCACCCGCACTCCCGACCGCAGCGGCGGTGTGATGAAACGCACAGTGCGCGGCATCCGGAAGGTATTCACCGGGCGGGACACGACCACCGAGTCCGTCACCGTGCGCCGGGTCGAACGGGAGCGCTGGTCGGCGTCCGAGCTGGCCCATCGCGTGCCGCCGCGCCACGCGGTGCTCTCGCTCACCACCGTCGCGGGCGAGCCGGGGCCGCCGGTGCTGGTGCGGCTCGGCTGACCGCGCGGCGCGGCGGGATGGCCGAGACGCACCGCATATGCCACAGGCGCCATCGGCGGTGCGACGGCTCCGCTGTACGGTGAGGACACGTGTCGTTCCGGCTCTTCCAAGGTGACTCATGCAGCCGACTCTCGCGACGCTCGTCCAGCACTCCGCACTGAAGCTCGGCGTGCTCGCGGGCGAGGACCGGCTCGACGCCGAAGTGCGCTGGGCGCACGTCAGCGAGCTGGCCGACCCCGTGCCCTGGCTGGACGGCGGCGAACTGCTGCTGGTCACCGGCCTCCACCTGCCGGTCCACGACGAGGCGGAGATGCGGGCGTACGTCGCGCGGCTGGACGCCGCGGCGGTCGTGGGGCTCGGCTTCGGCACCGGGGTGCACCACCCGGAGGTGCCGCCCGCGCTGCTGGCCGCCGCGCGCGAGACCGGGCTGCCGCTGCTCGAAGTGCCGCGCCGCACGCCGTTCATGGCCATCAGCAAGGCGGTGTCCGCCGCGATAGCCGCCGAGCAGTACCGCGCGGTCACGGCCGGGTTCGCGGCCCAGCGGGAGCTGACGTCGGCCGCGCTGTCCGGCGGCGGTCAGGGCGCGCTGCTGGAGCGGCTGGCCGGTCAGGTGGGCGGCTGGGCCGCGCTCTACGACCTGTCCGGCGCGGTCACCGCCGCCGCCCCCGGCTGGGCGGGGCGGCGGGCCAAGAAGTTCGCCGCCGACGTGCGGCGGCTGGCGGACCGCCCGGCGCCCTCCAGCGTCGTCTGCGCCACCGCGCCCGAGGACGACCGGGTCGAACTGCAGTCGGTGGGCACCGGCTCGGTGCCCAGGGCCGTGCTCGCCATCGGCACAGGCGCGCCCGGCACGGCGGAGCGGTACGCCGTGCAGTCCGCGGTGGCGGTGCTGACGCTGCTCACCGAGCGCTCCCACGCCTACCGGGCGGCGGAGGCCAGGCTCGACGGCGCGGTGCTGCGGATGCTGCTCAGTGGCGAACCGGACCACGCCAGGGCGGTGGCCGGACAGCTCTACGGCGGGCTGCTGGACGCGCCGCTGCGGGTGCTGGTGGCGGCGCCGGGGTCCGATCCCAAGGCGCTGGAGATGCTGGCCACGGCGGTGGACACGGCGGCGGCCAGGGCGGGGGAGTCGGTGCTGTGCGCGGCCGACGGCGACGGGCTGGTGCTGGTCGCCGCCGACGGCGGCGCGGCGGTGGGGGCCTGCCTGGCCTTCGCCCGCGACAAGCCGCGCTGCCGGGCGGAGGGCTTCGCCCTGGGCATGTCGTCGCCGACCGGGCTGGCGTCGGCGGACGCCGCGTACCAGCGGGCCCGGCAGGCCGCGCTGGTGGCCCGCAGGCGCGGGCGGACGCTGGTGGAGCACGACGACGTGGGCGCCGGCTCGGTGGTCACGCTGCTGGCGGACGACGCGGTGCGGGCCTTCGCGGACGGCATGCTGCGGGCGCTGCGCGACCACGACGAGCACGGCCGCGGCGACCTGGTCGCCTCGCTCCGCGCCTGGCTGGCCCGCCACGGCCAGTGGGACGCGGCGGCGGCCGACCTCGGGGTCCACCGCCACACGCTGCGCTACCGGATGCGCCGCGTGGAGGAGATCCTGGACCGCTCGCTGGACGACCCGGACGTCCGGATGGAGCTGTGGCTGGCCCTGAAAGCCACCCCACCGGACCGCGCGCCCTGATCCCCCGGTACGGCCCGTCGAGCCGCCGGAACGGCGGACTGCGACGGCCGGCTCCGACCGCGCGGACAAGCACCTTCGCCGCCCCGAGCGCCTACGGTGGAGAGCGGGACACGACATCTCCGGAAAGGGCGGCACCCGCGATGACCCCAGCGACACCCCAACCGTTCTGGCTCGCCGGCCGGGCGGCGAGCGGTGACGGCGTGCTCCAGGTCACCTCCCCGTGGGACGGCGGCACCGTCGGCGCGGTGAGCGTGCCGACGCCCGCCCAGGTCGAGGAGGCGGTCGCCGCCGCGGCGGCCGTCACCGCCGAGTTCGCCGCCACGCCCGCGCACGTCCGGGCCGCGGCCCTCGACCATGTGGTCGGGCGCCTCGGCGAGCGCGCCGAGGAGATCGCCCGGCTGATCAGCGCGGAGAACGGAAAGCCCGTCAAGTGGGCGCGCCTGGAGGTCTCCCGCTGCGTCTCCGTCTTCCGCTGGGCCGCCGACGAGGCCCGCCGCTTCAACGGCGGCGAGGCCCAGCGCCTGGACGCCGACGCGGGCGGCACCGGGCGGCTGGCGCTCACCCGCCGGTTCCCGTACGGCCCGGTGCTCGGCATCGCGCCGTTCAACTTCCCGCTCAACCTGTGCGCCCACAAGGTCGCCCCCGCCCTCGCGGCCGGCGTCCCGATCGTGCTCAAGCCCGCCCCGGCGACCCCGCTGACCGCGCTGCTGCTCGGTGAGCTGCTGGCCGGAACCGAGCTGCCCGCGGGGGCGTGGAGCGTGCTCCCGGTGCCCAACGAGGCCATGCCGCCGCTGGTGGCGGACCCCCGGCTGCCGGTCGTCTCGTTCACCGGCTCCGTCCCGGTCGGCTGGTCGATCCGCGAGGCGGTGCCGCGCAAGCGGGTCACGCTGGAGCTGGGCGGCAACGGCGCGGCCGTCGTGCTGGCCGACTGGTCCTCCGACGCCGACCTGGACCGGGCGGCGCGGCGCATCGCCACCTTCTCGAACTACCAGGGCGGCCAGTCCTGCATCTCGGTGCAGCGCGTCATCGCGGACACCGCCGTCTACGACCGGCTGGTGCCCCGGATCGTCGCCGCCGCCGAGGCGCTGGTCACCGGCGACCCCTCCGACGAGGGCACCGACGTCGGCCCGCTGATCAGCGAGGACGCCGCGCGGCGCGTGGAGTCCTGGGTGCGGGAGGCGACGGCGGCCGGCGCGAAGGTGCTCACCGGCGGCACCCGGGACGGCGCGAGCTTCGCGCCGACGGTGCTGGAGGGCGTCCCGCGCGACGCCAAGGTCTCGTGCGAGGAGGTCTTCGGGCCGGTCCTGTCGGTGACCCGGGTGGACGGCGAGGAGGCCGCGTTCGCCGCGGCCAACGACTCGAAGTTCGGGCTTCAGGCGGGGCTGTTCACCCATGACCTCCAGGCCGCCTTCCGCGCCCACCGGGCCCTGGAGGTCGGCGGCGTGGTGGTCGGCGACGTCCCGTCGTACCGCGCCGACCAGATGCCCTACGGCGGCGTCAAGGACTCCGGCGTCGGGCGCGAGGGCGTGCGCTTCGCGATGGAGGACTACACCTACGAGCGCGTGATGGTGCTGACCGGCCTCGACCTGTAGAGGCCCCCGGCCCCAGGTGTAAACGACAATCCTTTTCATATAGGCTGCGGGGCATGGCCGTTCCCAAGCGCAAGATGTCCCGCAGCAACACCCGTCACCGCCGTGCCCAGTGGAAGGCCGCCGTGCCCGACCTCGTGCCCATCGTCATCGACGGGCGCGAGCACCGGGTGCCCCGCGCCCTGGTCCGCGCCTACCAGCGCGGGCTGCTCCACCCCGACGACTAGCCGGGGCGGGTTACGGGCCCGTCCGGGACCGGCGGGCTACGACTAGGTCGCGCAGGATCGCCTGGTCGACGCGGTGGCGGAAGCCCCGGTGGGCCTCGTCGTCCCGGATCTCGAAGCCGTGTCCGGCGAGCAGCGCGGTCAGCTCCTCGCGCCGCGCCCCATGGGTGTTCCACGCGATCCCGATCGCGCCGCCCGGCCGCAGCAGCCTGGTCCAGACGGGGAGGGCCGTGGTGAGCAGGGCCAGCGGGCTGCGCGACAGCCCGGCCCGCGCGGCGCTGCCGTGCTGCACGCCATAGGGCGCGTCGGTCACGATCAGGTCGAACGACGCCGGGCGGAAGAAGTCGCCGCTCGCCGCCGTGTCGGCGTTGATCATGGTCAGCTCGATGGTCCGGCCCCGCTTGTACAGCTCCTTGCTCTCGCCGAGCGTCACCTGGAAGCGGCGCCCCAGCGACTTGCGGTCGCGGCGGACCGTGGTGGTCTCGGCCTGGTGCTTGACGCGGCTGTTCTTCAGCCAGTGCCGCAGGAAGTTGCCGTACGCCTCGAAGCTCTTGCCGTCCCGCTCCACACCCGCCGCGTCCAGTCCGTACATCACCGCCTGGTTGAGGGTGGTGCCCCGGCCGCACAGCGGGTCCAGCACGCGCAGCCCGCCGTTCAGCAGCCGTTCGGGGGTGTCGCAGGCCATCGCGGTCACGTTCAGCAGCAGCTTGGTGAAGTCCTCATTGGTCTTGCCCGGGTACTTCTGGATGGTGATCAGGTCGCTGCTGAACTTGTCCAGACGTGTCACGTCCAGCGGCGTCAGGCGACCGTCCGCGATCTCGAAGACGGCGTAGAGCGCCGACAGATTGGCCAGGTAGCGCAGATCGTCCCCGGTCAGCTCCGGCGCGCGGAATGTCAGGTACGGCACCCCGCCCAGTGTCGTCTCGCCGACGTCGGTGAGCCGTCCGCCCAGCACCGCCTCGTTGAACACCGACAGCTCGGCGCGGGCGAGCGCGGCGGCGCCCTGGGCGTACACCCGGTTGTGCGAGGGGAGCAGCAGAAAGCCGTACGTCTTCATCGCGTTCATCGCGCCGGAATTCTATGCGCCGGGAGACCGGTCGCTGTCCGAGCCGTGGCGCCGTGCGGAGCCCGCGCGACTCTCTGTGTCCGGATATGTATCGAAGTGCTTCAGCTTCCGGTTCCCCGCTGCCGAGAATGGGTACATACGCACCAGTAGTTCTCATCCGGGCGAGGTGAGCGACATGACCGTCTCCGAACGCGAAGCCCGCCGGGTCGCCGAGGCCGCCAGGGAACAGGACTGGCGCAGGCCGAGCTTCGCCAAGGAGCTCTTCCTCGGGCGCTTCCGGCTCGATCTGCTCCACCCCAGGCCGGTCCCCGACGAGGACGCCACCCGCGTGGGGGAACGATTCCTCAGCCGGCTCCGCGCCTTCTGCGCCACCGGCATCGACGGCGCCGCCATCGAGCGGGAGGCCCGCGTCCCGGACGAGGTGGTCGGCGCGCTGCGCGAGCTGGGCGCGTTCGGCATGAAGATCGCCCCCGAGTACGGCGGCCTCGGCCTCAGCCACGTCTACTACAACCGCGCGCTGGCGCTCGTCTCCTCCGCCAGCCCGGCCGTCGCCGCGATGCTCTCCGCCCACCAGTCCATCGGCGTCCCCCAGCCGGTGACGCTGTTCGGCACCGACCACCAGAAGGAGACGTTCCTGCCGCGCTGCGCCGCCGGAGCCATCTCCGCCTTCCTGCTCACCGAGCCCGACGTCGGCTCCGACCCCGCCCGCCTGGCCACCACCGCCGTGCCCGACGGCGAGGACTACGTGCTGGACGGCGTCAAGCTGTGGACGACCAACGGCGTGATCGCCGAGCTCCTCGTCGTCATGGCCGACGTGCCCGGCCGGGGCATCACCGCCTTCGTCGTCGAGGCCGACTCCCCGGGCATCACGGTCGAGCACCGCAACGCGTTCATGGGCCTGCGCGGCATCGAGAACGGCGTGACCCGCCTCCACCGGGTCCGCGTCCCCGCCGCGCACCGGATCGGTGCCGAGGGCGCCGGGCTGAAGATCGCCCTGACCACCCTCAACACCGGCCGCCTCTCCCTGCCCGCGATGTGCGTCGGCGCCGGCAAGTGGTCGCTGCGCGTCGCCCGCGAGTGGGCCGAGGCCCGCGTCCAGTGGGGCAGGCCCATCGCGGAGCACGAGGCGATCGGCGCCAAGCTCTCCTTCATCGCGGCCACCACGTTCGCCCTCGAAGCGGTCCTGGAGCTGTCCGGCGAGCTGGCCGACGAGGACCGTCACGACATCCGCATCGAGGCCGCCCTCGCCAAGCTGTACTCCAGCGAGATGGCCTGGCGGATCGCGGACGACCTGGTGCAGATCCGCGGCGGCCGGGGCTTCGAGACCGCCGACTCCCTCGCGGCCCGCGGCGAGCGCGGCGTCCCCGCCGAGCAGCTCCTGCGGGACGTGCGGATCAACCGTGTCTTCGAGGGCTCGACCGAGATCATGCACCTGCTGATCGCCCGCGAGGCCGTCGACGCCCATCTCAGGATCGCCGGGGACCTCATCGACCCGGACGCCAGCTTCACCAGGAAGCGGAAGGCGGCCACCGCGGCCGGCGCGTTCTACACCCGCTGGCTGCCGTCGCTGGCCACCGGGCGCGGCCACCTCCCGCTGGCGTACGGCGACTTCCACGTCTCCCGCCACCCCGACCTCTCCGCGCACCTGCGCTGGGTCGAGCGCGCCTGCCGCCGGCTGGCCCGCGCCACCTTCTACGCCATGTCCCGCTGGCAGGGGCGGCTGGAGGCCAAGCAGGTCTTCCTCGGCCGCGTCGTCGACATCGGCGCCGAGCTGTTCGCCATGACCGCCGCCTGCGTCCACGCCGAGCGCATCCGCGGCCGGGGCGAGCGCGGCCGGGAGGCGTACGAGCTGGCCGACGCGTTCTGCCGTCAGGCCAGGCTGCGCGTGGACGACCTCTTCCACCACCTGTGGCGGAACACCGACGCGGCCGACCAGGGCGTCGTCCGGGCCCTGCTGGACGGACGGCACACCTGGCTGGAGGAGGGCGTGCTCGACCCCTCCACGGAAGGTCCCTGGATCGCCGAAGACCTCCCCGGCCCCTCCCGGAAGAAGAACGTCCACCGAAGGATCCGCTGACCGGGGAGATCGGGGCCACACCGACGCGTCATGATGGGGGGATGACCGAGAGCCCCGTCTTCCTCGCCGACCCGCACCTGCGCCATCCGGCCCAGCCGCCGCCCGACGGGCCGCGGGACGTGGTGATCCTCGGCTCCACCGGGTCGATCGGGACCCAGGCCGTGGACGTGGTGCTGCGCAACCCCCGGCTCTTCGCCGTGACGGGGCTCTCCGCGGGCGGCGAGCGGGTCGGCCTGCTCGCCGAGCAGGCGCACCGGCTGCGGGTGCGGACCGTGGCCGTCGCCCGCGCGGACCGGGCCGGCGCGCTGCGCGAGGCGCTGCGGGACCGGTTCGGCGCCGGGGAGCCGCTGCCCGAGATCCTGGCCGGCCCCGACGCCGCCGCCGCGCTGGCCGCCAGCCCCTGCCACACCGTGCTCAACGGGATCACCGGCTCGATCGGCCTCGCCCCCACCCTGGCCGCGCTGGAGGCGGGCCGGGTGCTCGCCCTGGCGAACAAGGAGTCGCTCATCGTCGGCGGCCCGCTGGTGACCGGCCTCGCCAAGCCGGGCCAGATCATCCCGGTCGACTCCGAGCACTCCGCGCTCTTCCAGGCGCTCATGGGCGGCACCCGCGCCGAGGTCGCCAAGCTGGTCGTCACCGCGAGCGGCGGCCCGTTCCGCGGCAGGACGCGCGCCGAGCTGGCCGCGGTCACTCCGCGGGACGCGCTCGCCCACCCCACCTGGGACATGGGCCCGGTGATCACGATCAACTCGGCGACCCTGGTCAACAAGGGCCTGGAGGTCATCGAGGCCCATCTGCTCTTCGGGATCCCGTTCGACCGCATCGAGGTCGTCGTCCACCCCCAGTCCTACGTGCACTCGATGGTGGAGTTCACCGACGGCTCGACCCTCGCCCAGGCCGGCCCGCCCGACATGCGCATGCCCATCGCGCTGGGCATCGGCTGGCCGGACCGCGTTCCCGGCGCGGCGGCCCCCGTCGACTGGACGCGCGCCCACACGTGGGAATTCCTCCCGCTGGACACCGATGCCTTCCCCTCGGTGCCGCTCGCCCGGAAGGTGGGTAGCCTCGGCGGTACCGCGCCCGCGGTGTTCAACGCGGCCAACGAGGAGTGCGTGGACGCCTTCCTCGCCGGGCTGCTGCCGTTCACCGGGATCGTGGACACCGTCGCCCAGGTCGTCGAGGAGCAGGGCACCGCCCGCTCCGGAACCTCCCTGACCCTCTCGGACGTCCTCGAAGCGGAGGCGGCGGCGCGCACGCGCGCCCGGGAGCTGGCCGGGACGGCCGGCGGAGCGAACCAGGAGAGGACCGCATGACCGCCCTGATGTTCATCCTCGGCATACTCGTCTTCGTCCTCGGGCTCCTGTTCTCCATCGCGTGGCACGAGCTCGGACACTTCTCCACCGCCCGCATGTTCGGCGTCCGCGTCCCGCAGTTCATGGTCGGCTTCGGGCCCACCGTCTGGTCGCGGAAGCGGAAGGAGACCGAGTTCGGCATCAAGGCCATCCCGCTCGGCGGCTACATCCGCATGATCGGGATGTTCCCGCCCGGCGACGACGGCAAGATCCGCAAGCGCTCCACCTCGCCGTTCCGCGGCCTGATCGAGGACGCCCGCGCCGCCGCCTTCGAGGAACTGCGGCCCGGGGACGAGAAGCGCCTGTTCTACACGCGCAAGCCGTGGCAGCGGATCATCGTGATGTTCGCCGGTCCCTTCCAGAACCTGATCCTCGCCGTGGTGATCTTCTTCGGCGTGCTGATGGGCTTCGGGATCAACACCCAGACCACCACCGTCGCCACCGTCTCCGAGTGCGTCATCGCCCAGAGCGAGGAGCCCCGCGACTGCCGGGAGGGCGACACCCCGGCCCCGGCCGCGGCGGCCGGGCTGCGCCCCGGCGACACCATCGTCGCCTTCGACGGCGAGCCCATCGAGGAGTGGAGCACCCTCCAGCAGCGGATCCGCGAGACGACCGGCGAGGCCGTCATCACCGTCGAGCGCGACGGCCGCACCCTGGACCTGCACGCCGACCTCATCGAGAACCAGGTGGCCAAGACCGACGGCGACGGCGGCTACGTCGAGGGCGAGTACGTCACCGCCGGCTTCCTCGGCTTCTCGCCGGCCAGCGGCGTCGTCAAGCAGGACTTCCCCGCCGCTGTCAGCCGAATGGGTGACATCATGGCGAGCGGTGTCGAGGCGCTGGTGAACATCCCGTCCGAGATCCCCGGCCTGTGGAACGCCGCCCTCGGCAACGCCGAGCGCGAGCAGGACTCCCCGATGGGCGTGGTCGGCGCGGCCCGCGTCGGGGGCGAGATCTTCACCCTCGACATCCCGGCCAGCCAGCAGATCGCCACCGCCCTCTTCCTCGTCGCCGGGTTCAACCTGTCGCTTTTCCTGTTCAACATGCTGCCGCTGCTCCCGCTGGACGGCGGCCACATCGCGGGCGCGGTCTGGGAGTCGATCCGGCGGGCGTACGCCAAGGTCACCCGGCGGCCCGACCCCGGCCCCTTCGACGTGGCGCAGCTCATGCCCGTCGCCTACGTCGTGGCTGGCGTCTTCGTCTGTTTCACCCTCCTGGTCCTCGCGGCCGATATCGTGAGTCCGGTACGGCTGACCGGTTGACGTGCCGTAGGCTCGGGGCGGGAAGCCCGCCCACTCCGGGCCGATGATCCGCACCGTGGGGTTGCACGCAGTCATGACAGCCATCTCGCTGGGAATTCCGTCCGTACCGGTCAAGCTGGCCGAGCGCCGCGCCAGCCGCCGGATCCAGGTCGGGTCCGTGCCCGTGGGCGGCGACGCCCCCGTCTCGGTGCAGTCGATGACGACCACCCGGACCTCCGACGTGGGCGCGACGCTCCAGCAGATCGCCGAGCTGACCGCCTCCGGCTGCCAGATCGTGCGGGTGGCCGTCCCGACGCAGGACGACGCGGACGCGCTGCCGGTCATCGCGCGCAAGTCCCAGATCCCGGTGATCGCGGACATCCACTTCCAGCCGAAGTACGTCTTCGCGGCGATCGACGCCGGCTGCGCGGCCGTCCGCGTCAACCCGGGGAACATCAAGCAGTTCGACGACAAGGTCAAGGAGATCGCCAGGGCGGCGGGCGAGGCGGGCACCCCGATCCGCATCGGCGTCAACGCCGGCTCCCTCGACAAGCGGCTGCTCGCCAAGTACGGCCGGGCCACCCCGGAGGCGCTGGTCGAGTCGGCGCTGTGGGAGTGCTCCCTCTTCGAGGAGCACGGCTTCCGCGACATCAAGATCTCCGTGAAGCACAACGACCCGGTCGTCATGGTCAACGCCTACCGGCTGCTGGCCGCCCGCTGCGACTACCCGCTGCACCTCGGCGTCACCGAGGCCGGCCCGGCCTTCCAGGGCACCATCAAGTCGGCCGTCGCGTTCGGCGCCCTGCTCAGCGAGGGCATCGGCGACACGATCCGGGTCTCCCTCTCCGCCCCGCCGGTGGAGGAGGTCAAGGTCGGCATCCAGATCCTGGAGTCGCTCGGCCTGCGCGAGCGCGGCCTGGAGATCGTCTCCTGCCCCTCCTGCGGCCGGGCCCAGGTCGACGTCTACAAGCTGGCCGAGGAGGTCACGGCCGGGCTCACCGGCATGGACGTGCCGCTGCGCGTCGCCGTGATGGGCTGCGTCGTCAACGGCCCCGGCGAGGCCCGCGAGGCCGACCTCGGCGTCGCCTCCGGCAACGGCAAGGGCCAGATCTTCGTCAAGGGCGAGGTCATCAAGACCGTCCCCGAGTCGAAGATCGTGGAGACGCTGATCGAGGAGGCGATGAAGCTGGCCGCCGCCATGGAGGAGGACGGCACCGCCTCCGGCCGTCCCGAGGTCTCCGTGAGCTGAGCGGCGGGGCGCGGTATCGTGCGGGCACCCGTCCCGTACGTCCCCGATTCCAAGGTCCCGCGCCGTGCTGACGTCGTCCACCACCCGGGTTCTCGGCCCCGCCGATCTCAGTGACGTCCTCGCCGTGCTCGGCGAGGACCCGGTGGCGAACGCGTTCGTCACCGCCCGGGTCCTCGAATCAGGACTCGAAGCCCCCTATCTGGGCGGCGAGATGTGGGGGTACTACCGCCGCGGACGCCTCACCTCCCTCGCCTACTCCGGGGCCAACCTGGTGCCCGTCCGGGCCGGCGCCGCCGGTGTCCGCGCCTTCGCCGACCGCGCGCTGCGCGAGGGCCGCCGCTGCTCCTCCATCGTCGGCCCGGCCGGGCCGACGATGCGGCTCTGGGCCCACCTGGAGCCGCGCTGGGGACCGGCCCGCCAGCTCCGCCCCTGCCAGCCGCTGCTCGCCACCGGCGCCATGCCGTCCGGTGTCACCCCCGACCCGCGGGTGCGCCGGGTGCGCAAGGACGAGATGGACCTGGTCCTGCCCGCGTCGGTCGCGATGTTCACCGAGGAGGTCGGCATCTCGCCGCTCGCCTCCGAGGACGGCGGGCTGACGTACCAGGCGCGGGTGGCCGAGACCGTCGGCACCGGCCGCTGCTTCGCCCGCGTGGAGAACGGCCGGATCGTCTTCAAGGCCGAGATCGGCGCGGTCACCCCGGACGCCTGCCAGCTCCAGGGCGTCTGGACCGCCCCCGACCGCCGCGGCCAGGGCCTGGCGACGGCGGGCCTGGCCACCGTGCTGAAGCACGCCCTGGCCGAGACCGCGCCCGTCGTCAGCCTCTACGTCAACGACTTCAACACCCCGGCCCTCACCGTCTACCGGCGGCTGGGCTTCACCCGCGTCGGCACCCTGATGAGCGTCCTGTTCTGACCCGGCTTCCGCCCCGGTGGCCGACCCGGCTCGCGCCCCACCTCGCCCCCCGCCGGAGACCGTTCGCGGTTCCGGACGCGACTTCACCCGCCCGGCGCGTTAGCCTCCCCGCATGACACCATCCGCCGGCGGAACCGCCCCGGACGCACGGGACATCGTCATCGGCCCCCTCGACCTCGCGACCTGGGTGGACGAGGCACTGGCCGTGCAGGCGCAGGCGTTCGGACTGAGCCCCGAGGAGGTCGCGGTCCGCCGCCACATCGTGCTCCGCCACGTCGCCAGCCCGGGGGCCCGGGCGCTCGGCGCCACCGACGGGAACGGACGGCTCGTGGGCTTCGTCTACGGCATGCCCAACGACCGCGCGCAGTGGTGGTCCACCGTCGTCGAGCCCTACCTGCGCCGCGCCGGGAACGAGTCCTGGCTGGACGACTCCTTCACCATCACCGAGCTCCACGTCCTCCCGGCCTACCAGCACCGCGGCATAGGGCGCAGGCTCATCACCACCCTCACGGACGGCGCCGCCGAGCCCCGCTCGATCCTCTCCGCGATCGACACCGAGAGCCCCGCCCGCGCCCTGTACCGCAAGCTCGGCTACCGGGACCTCGCCCGCCGGGTCCTCTTCCCGTCCGCGCCGTCCCCGTACGCCGTCATGGGCGCCACGCTGCCGCTGCGCCGCTGACCGCCGCCCGATCGGGTGATCCGGCACGAGGGGGCCTCACAGCCAGGAGGCGAACTCCAGCAGCATCTCGCCGTCCTCGCGGCGGCCCGCGGCCAGGTCGTCCAGCGCCGACGTCACGGCACGGAACAGGGCCCAGCCGCGCAGCCGCTCCGGATCGACGTCCACCGATTCGGCCAGGCGCGCCACCCGCCGCCGGGTGACCGCCGCCGCGCCCGGCGACGCCACCAGGTCGTGCAGCCGGTCCGCGACCAGCCGCGCCAGGTCGTACGCCCGCTCGCCCACCACCGGCTCCGGCCCCACCGCGAGCCACGGCGACCGCTCGGAGTCCGACGCCAGCACCGCGCCCTGCCGGAAGTCGCCGTGCAGCAGGAACCGTTCCCCGGTGCCGGACAGCAACTCGGCCCGCAGCCGCAGCGCCTCCTCGGCCAGCGCCCGGGCCTCCCCGGGCCCGCCCGCCCGCAGCACCGCCACCCGCTCCCCGGTCCGCTCGGCCACCGAGGGGAACGGGTGCCCGGCGCCCGGCTCGACCCACAGCCGCCGTGCGGCCGAGACGGCCTCCAGCATGGCCTTGGCGTCCGGCAGCGCCCGCAGCGACGTCTCGCCGTGCGCCCGCTCCAGCAGCAGCGCGCCCTCCTCGGGCGCCGCGCGCAGCACCCGCACCGCGCCGTGGCCGTCCCACCGGCGCAGCGCCGCCTCCTCCAGGGCGGCCGACGCGGCCGGCGCGCACAGCTTGAGCGCCGCGGGGCCGCCGTCCGCCCGGCGGACCAGCACGGTCATGCTGGACCGCCCGCCGGGCGCGGCGACCCGCTCGGCGGTCAGCTCCCAGCGGTCCAGCAGCCGTCCGACGAGGGCGGGCAGCCCCGCCAGCCAGCCGGCGGCGTCCGGCCCCTGGGCGCGGGCGAGGCGCCGCGGCGGCTCCAGTCCGAGGGCGGAGGTCATGCGTCCCCGCCGCCGTCGTCGGCCCGGCCGCCGCCGGGGGCGTACTCCGCCAGCCCCGGGAACGGCTCGGGCAGGGCGCCGCGCCAGCGGGCCGCCCTGACCACCGCGTCGCGCATCGCCGCCGCCGCGTCGCGCCGCCGCTCGCCGGCCGCGGCCAGCACCAGATCGGCGTACGCCCCGGCCAGCCGGGTCTCCAGCTCGGCGGCCAGCTCCACGGCGTCCGCGCTGTCCCCGACCTCGAACGGCAGCGCGTAGGCCACCTCCGCGGCCACCGGGGTGCCGCCGAGGTCGCGCACGGTCCGGTGCAGCAGGTCGCGCCGCGCGCGGTGCGCGTCGTACGCCTCGGTGGCCTCGCCGCCGCGGTCGTCGTCGATCCGGGCGCCGACCACGCCGTAGCCGTAGACCGCGGCGTGCTCGGCGGCCAGCGCGGCCTGGGCGGCGTCCAGCTCCCTGGTGCTCTCGGTCATGGGCGGGCCTCGCTCAGCAGGTAGGACTGGGCCGCGCCGGCCGCGGCGAGCGAGGCCAGCAGGCGGGCGAACTCCGGTGGCGCCCCGGCCAGCGCCCGCAACCGCTCGTCGGCGGTGTGCCGTTCGGCGTCGGCCAGCGCGGTCAGGGCCAGCTCCGGCTCCGCGGGCACCTCGGGCGCCGGCCCGGTGGCACCGGGCGCGGTCGTGTCCGACTCGCTGAGCGCGGTGAGATGGGCGGCCACGGTCTCCCGGAAGGCGGTCAGGGTCTCCGCCAGCGCCGGATGGGCCGAGGCCGTCGCGTCGTAGCGGGCGAGCAGATCCGTGCTGTCCCGGGCGGCCCGGCGGCGCAGCCCCTGGGTGGTGGCCGCGGCGGCCTGGCCGCCGCCCCCGCCCTCGTCGCCGTCGTCCCCGGACGTGCATCCGGCCAGCGCGCCGAGGGCGGCGCAGCCGGCCAGCAGAGAGCGCCGGGGGACACCGGAGGACATGGTTTCCCGCACTTCCCGTTCTCCCAGTGGACTGGCGCGCAGCGGATCGTTGGGCAGACGGCGGCTCCCGGCCGTGCCGGGGAGATCACCGCCCCGTGAGCGTACCCGTGCGGCGCGTCCACACCGGTCCCGCCCCGCCACCGGCGTGCCAGCGCCCCCGGCCGGGCCGGTCGGCGTACCGTGCCACAGGCGTTAGGCTGGTGCGCGAGCGCCCGAACGCGCCGTCCCACAACAGCAGACGCGGCCGAGGAGTCACCCGGATGAGCACCACCCAGATCGACAGGCTGCGAGAGTTGCTGGAGCCGCTGGCCGGGAAGCGCGGGATGGACCTGGAGGACGTGCGGATCACCCCGGCGGGGCGTCGGCGGGTGCTCCAGGTGGTGGTGGACGCCGACGGCGGCGTGGGCCTCGACGCCTGCGCCGAGCTGAGCCGGGCGGTCTCCGAGGCGCTGGACGAGAAGGACGTGATGGGCGCCGCGCCGTATGTGCTGGAAGTGACGTCGCCCGGCGCGGAGCGACCGCTGACCGAGCCGCGGCACTACCGCCGTTCCGTGGGCCGCCTGGCCCGTATCCGGCTGCGCGAGGGCGGCGAGCTGACCGCCCGGATCACCGCGGTCGACGACGAGGGTCTCGACCTGGAGGTGCCGGGGGAGAAGGGCCGGAAGCCCACGGCCCGCCGGGTGGAGTTCGCCGGGATCGCGACCGCCCGGGTGGAGCTTGAGTTCAGCCGCAAGCCCGCCGACGACGACAGCGCGAAGGAGGCGTAGCCGTGGACATCGACATGGAGGCACTGAGGGGCCTGGTCCGGGAGAAGGAGATCTCCTTCGACGTGCTGGTGGAGGCCATCGAGTCGGCCCTGCTGATCGCCTATCACCG
Organism: Streptomyces sp. URMC 129; assembly: GCF_051386415.1. Lineage (NCBI taxonomy): Bacteria > Bacillati > Actinomycetota > Actinomycetes > Kitasatosporales > Streptomycetaceae > Streptomyces > Streptomyces sp. URMC 129. Next base: position 37,626 of record NZ_JBPQTQ010000016.1, on the reverse strand, counting down.
CACGGAGGGCAGCCGCCGGCAGGCCCGGGTGGTGCTGGACCGCGCCACCGGCCACGTCACGGTGTGGGCCAAGGAGGATCCCGAGGACCTCGCGGACGCCGAAGGGGCCGCCGAGGCGCGGGAGTTCGACGACACCCCGCAGGGCTTCGGGCGGATCGCGGCGACCACGGCCAAGCAGGTCATCCTGCAGCGGCTGCGGGACGCGGAGGAGGACGTCACCTTCGGCGAGTACGCGGGCCGGGAGGGCGACGTGGTGGCCGGCGTGGTGCAGCAGGGCCGGGACCCCAAGAGCGTGCTGGTGGACATCGGCAGGCTGGAGGCGATCCTGCCGCCGCAGGAGCAGGTGCCCGGCGAGGTGTACTCGCACGGGTCGCGGCTGCGCTCCTACGTGGTGCGGGTGGTGAAGGGCCAGCGCGGCCCCTCCGTCACCCTGTCGCGGACCCACCCGAACCTGGTGAAGAAGCTGTTCGAGCTGGAGGTTCCCGAGATCGCCGACGGCTCGGTGGAGATCGCGGCGATCGCCCGGGAGGCCGGTCACCGCACCAAGATCGCGGTCCGCTCGCTGCGTCCCGGGCTGAACGCGAAGGGCGCCTGCATCGGCCCGATGGGCGGCCGGGTCCGCAGCGTGATGGCCGAACTGCACGGCGAGAAGATCGACATCGTGGACTGGTCCGACGACCCGGCCGAGCTGGTGGCGAACGCGCTGAGCCCGGCCCGGGTCACCAAGGTCGACGTGGTCGACCAGGCGGCCAGGTCGGCCCGGGTCACCGTGCCGGACTACCAGCTCTCGCTGGCCATCGGCAAGGAGGGCCAGAACGCGCGGCTGGCGGCCCGGCTCACCGGCTGGCGGATCGACATCCGCCCGGACACCGAGCAGCAGGGCGAGCGGGCCGGGGAGAGGACGTCCTGACGGTGCGGGGCGCCGGGGCGCACGGCCCCAGGATGTTTGGCCTGAAACGGCCGGCGGCCACCGGGAATACCCCGGGTGGCGGAGCCGTTACGAGTTCTGTCGGTGTGAGCCCGCCCTCTGGGGCCGGGCGAACGGGGAGGTAGAATCGTCAGTGTCTGGCCGGACGCGGAGTTCTGTCTGCCCGGAACGCACCTGTGTGGGCTGCCGGCAGCGCTCGGCCCGGGACGGACTGCTGCGTGTGGCGGTGGTCGGGGATCGCTGTGTCCCCGATCTTCGCGGTACGCTGCCAGGTCGGGGTGCGTATGTGCATCCCACGCCGGCCTGTCTGGAGCTGGCGGTCCGCCGCCGGGCGTTCCCGAGGGCCCTCAGGGTCCAGGGGCCGCTCGACACCGGAGAGCTGCGGCGGGCGGTCGGCCAGGGCGACGCGGCGCAAGCACCGTAGTGCAACCGTAAGAAACGTCGTGCGGAAGGTCCGCACGGTCAGGTACCTCGCGAGTCGGAAGTAGGTCGAGATTGCGATGAGCACTCGATGAGTACGCGATGAGTACGCCCGTGAAGTAGCGAAGGTCCGGCGGACGACCGACCCCGGACCGTTAAAGGAGCGAAGTGGCTAAGGTCCGGGTATACGAGCTCGCCAAGGAGCTTGGAGTCGAGAGTAAGGTCGTCATGGCCAAGCTCCAAGAACTTGGTGAATTCGTCCGTTCGGCGTCCTCGACGATCGAGGCGCCAGTAGTTCGAAAGCTGACCGACGCGTTCAGCGGAAACGGCGGCAGGAAGTCCGCCAAGCCGGGTGCCCCCGGTGGCGCGCCCAGGCCGGGCGCCCCCAAGCCGGGCGGCATGGCCCCCAGGCCGCCCGCGCCCAAGCCGGGCGCCGCGGCCCCGAAGCCGGCCGTCAGGCCGGGCCCGGCGGCGCCCGAGTTCACCCAGCCGACCGGCGGTGGCGAGACCGCGCCGCCGCGTTCCGGCGCGTCCAGGCCGGGTGCGGCCGGAGGCGGCCAGCAGGCCCCGGGCCCGCGTCCGGGTGCCAGGCCCGCGCCCAAGCCGGGCGCCACGGCGCCCAAGCCGCCGGCCAAGCCGAGCGTGCCCAAGCCCGGCGGCCGGCCCGCCGGCCCGCGTCCCGGCAACAACCCCTTCACGACCAGCGGATCCACCGGCATGGCGCGTCCGCAGCCGACGACGCCGCGTCCCGGCCCCGCGACCCCGCGTCCGGCCGGCGGCCCCGGCCAGGGCGGCCCGCGCCCCGGTGGGCAGGACCGTCCCGGTCCGCGCCCGCAGGCGCCCGGTGGCGGCCGTGCCACCCCGGGCAACATGCCGCGTCCGCAGGGCGCGGCCCCCGGCGGCCCGCGTCCCGGCCCCGGCGGCAACCGCCCGAACCCGGGCATGATGCCGCAGCGGCCCTCCGGCGCCGGTCGTCCCGGCGGCGGTCCCGGCGGCCCCGGCGCCCGTCCGGGCGGCGGCGGCGCGCGTCCCGGCGGCGGTGGCGGCGGCGGCTTCGCCGGCCGCGGCCCGCGTCCCGGCGGCGGTGCCGGCGGTGGCGGCGGCGGCTTCGCCGGCCGTCCCGGCACCGGCACCCGTCCGGGTGGCGGCGGCTTCGGCGGCGGCGGTGGCCGTCCCGGCGGTGGCGGCGGCTTCGGCGGCGGTCCGGGCGGCGGTGGCCGTCCCGGCGGTCCCGGTGGCCGCGGCGGCACGCAGGGCGCGTTCGGCCGTCCCGGCGGCCCGGCCCGGCGCGGCCGGAAGTCGAAGCGGCAGCGGCGCCAGGAGTACGAGGCCATGCAGGCCCCGTCCATCGGCGGCGTGATGCTGCCGCGCGGCAAGGGCGAGACGATCCGTCTCTCCCGTGGCGCGTCGCTGACGGACTTCGCGGAGAAGATCAACGCCAACCCGGCGTCCCTGGTCCAGGTCATGTTCAACCTGGGCGAGATGGTCACCGCGACGCAGTCGGTCTCGGACGAGACGCTGCAGCTCCTCGCCGACGAGATGAACTACACCGTTCAGATCGTGAGCCCGGAGGAGGAGGACCGCGAGCTGCTCGAGTCCTTCGACATCGAGTTCGGCGAGGACGAGGGCGGCGAGGAGGCCCTGGTCACCAGGCCGCCGGTGGTCACCGTCATGGGTCACGTCGACCACGGAAAGACGCGCCTGCTGGACGCGATCCGCAAGACCAACGTCATCGAGGGCGAGGCCGGCGGCATCACCCAGCACATCGGCGCCTACCAGGTGTCGACGGAGGTCAACGGCGAGGACCGGGCGATCACGTTCATCGACACCCCGGGTCACGAGGCGTTCACCGCCATGCGTGCCCGTGGTGCCAAGTCGACCGACATCGCGATCCTCGTGGTGGCGGCCAACGACGGCGTGATGCCGCAGACGGTCGAGGCGCTCAACCACGCCAAGGCCGCCGACGTGCCGATCGTCGTCGCGGTCAACAAGATCGACGTCGAGGGCGCCGACCCGGTCAAGGTGCGCGGCCAGCTCACCGAGTTCGGTCTGGTCGCGGAGGAGTACGGCGGCGACACGATGTTCGTCGACATCTCCGCGCGCCAGGGGACGAACATCGAGGGGCTCCTCGAGGCCGTCATCCTGACCGCCGACGCCTCGCTCGACCTGCGGGCCAACCCGGCCCAGGCCGCCCAGGGCATCGCGATCGAGGCGCACCTCGACCGCGGCCGGGGCGCCGTGGCCACCGTGCTGGTGCAGCGCGGCACGCTGCGGGTCGGGGACACGATGGTGGTCGGCGACGCGCACGGCCGCGTGCGGGCGATGCTCGACGACACCGGGCGTAACCTCACGGAGGCCGGGCCGTCCACGCCGGTGCTGGTGCAGGGTCTGACCAACGTGCCGGGCGCCGGGGACAACTTCCTGGTGGTCGGCGAGGACCGCACGGCCCGGCAGATCGCGGAGAAGCGCGCCGCCCGCGAGCGGAACGCGGCGTTCGCCAAGCGCACCCGCAGGGTCTCCCTGGAGGACCTGGACAAGGTGCTCAAGGCGGGCGAGATCCAGAACCTCAACCTCATCATCAAGGGCGACGCGTCCGGTTCGGTCGAGGCCCTGGAGTCCTCGCTGCTCCAGCTCGACGTCGGTGAGGGTGTGGACCTGCGGGTCCTGCACCGCGGGGTCGGCGCGGTCACCGAGACCGACATCGACCTGGCGGCGGGCTCCGACGCCATCGTCATCGGCTTCAACGTGCGCGCCGAGGGGCGTGCCACGCAGGCGGCCGAGCGCGAGGGTGTGGACGTCCGGTACTACTCGGTCATCTACCAGGCGATCGAGGAGATCGAGGCGGCCCTGAAGGGCCTGCTGAAGCCGGAGTTCGAGGAGGTCGAGCTGGGCACGGCGGAGATCCGCGAGGTCTTCCGCTCGTCCAAGCTGGGCAACATCGCGGGTGTGCTCATCCGCTCGGGCGAGGTCAGGCGGAACACCAAGGCCCGCCTGATCCGCGACGGCAAGGTCGTCGCGGAGAACCTCACCATCGAGGGGCTGCGCCGCTTCAAGGACGACGTCACCGAGATCAGGGAAGGCTTCGAGGGCGGTATCAACCTCGGGAACTTCAACGACATCAAGGTCGACGACGTCATCGCGACGTACGAGATGCGGGAGAAGCCCCGCGCGTGACGCGGCCGGCCGGGGCCGGTCGGCAGGAGGAAACTCCGTCGATCGGCCCCGGCCGCTCCCGTTACGATCACCGGCATGTATACCGGGACGTTGTCCTTCGACCTGCTGCTCGGCGACGTCCGCTCGCTGAAGCAGAAGCGCTCCGTGGTACGGCCGATCGTGGCGGAGCTGCGCCGCGCCTACGCGGTCAGCGTCGCCGAGGTGGGCGACCAGGACCTCCACCGCCGGGCCGAGATCGGGCTGGCCGTGGTCTCCGGGGACGCCGCGCACCTCACCGACGTTCTCGACCGGTGCGAGCGGTGGGTGGCGGCCCGCCCCGAGGTGGAACTGCTGTCCGTGCGGCGGCGGATCCACGGCGACGACGACGAGTAGCACCACACAGAGCACCACAGAGCAAGGAGACGGACCAGTGGCCGACAAGGCGCGGGCCAAGAGGCTGGCGGACCTCATCCGTGAGGTGGTGGCCGAGAAGCTGCACCGGGACATCAAGGACCCGCGGCTGGGCACCAGGGTCACCATCACCGACACCAGAGTCACCGGGGACCTGCGGGAGGCGACCGTCTTCTACACGGTGTACGGCGACGAGTCCGACCGCGAGGAGGTGGCCGCCGGGCTGCGCAGCGCCAAGGGCGTGCTGCGTTCGGCGGTGGGCGCGGCGGCGGGCGTGAAGCACACGCCGAGCCTGGAGTTCGTCCCGGACGCGCTGCCGGAGACCGCCCGCAACCTGGACGACCTGTTCGTGCGGGCCCGGGAGCGGGACGAGCAGGTGCGGCGGGCCTCGGCGGGCGCCGAGTACGCGGGCGGCGCCGATCCGTACGTGAAGGACGAGGGCGGCGAGGGCGACGGCTCGGGCACCGCGGCGCCGGACAGCGCCGCGGGCGGCACCCCGGACGACGCGGCGGACGAGGACTGAGCCGCGCATGAGCCGTACCACCGGAGCGCGGCGCGGCGCGGGCGGCCCGGACGGGCTGGTCGTGGTCGACAAGCCCGCCGGGTTCACCTCGCACGACGTGGTCGCGCTGACGCGGGGCATCGCCCGCACCCGCCGGGTCGGGCACGCCGGAACGCTGGACCCGATGGCCACCGGCGTGCTGCTGCTCGGGCTGGGGAAGGCGACCAGGCTGCTGGGGCACCTGGCGCTGACGGAGAAGGAGTACACCGGGACCATCCGGCTGGGCCAGGCCACAGTCACCGACGACACCGAGGGCGAGGTCACCGCGCGCGCCGGCGCCGCGGACGTGGACCGGGCCGCGCTGGACGCCGGGGTGGCGGCGCTCACCGGCGCCATCATGCAGGTTCCGGCCAAGGTCAGCGCGGTGAAGATCGACGGCAAGCGCTCCTACCGGCGGGTGCTGGCGGGCGAGGACGTGGAGATCCCGGCGCGGCCGGTCACGGTCCGCTCGTTCACCGTGCACGAGGTCACCGAGCTGACCGCGGAGGACGGCACCGTCGTCACCGACGTGGCCGTGTCCGTGGTGTGCTCCTCCGGCACGTACATCCGGGCCCTCGCCCGCGACCTCGGCGCGGCGCTCGGCACCGGCGGGCATCTGACGGCGCTGCGCCGCACCCGCGTCGGCCCGTACGGGCTGGACGTGGCCCGCACCCTCGATGAGCTGCGGGAGGAGCTGGCCGTGCTGCCGCTCGGCGCGGCGGCTGCCGCCGCGTTCCCCCGCTGGGACGTGGACGGCCGGCAGGCCGAGCTGCTGGGGAACGGGGCGCGGATCGCCACGCCCGCGCTGCCCGAGGGGCCGGTCGCGGTCTTCGGGCCCGAAGACCGTTTCATCGCCCTGATCGAGGCGGCGGGGGAGCGGTCGAAGAGCCTGGCCGTCTTCACCTGAACGAGTGGGCAACGGGCATTCCCGCTGAATCCGGCCGCTTCCGGGGCAGAACCCAGTTCCACACCGGAGGCATCGGGAGGTTGGTTCGGCGATGACGGTGGACGCGCGGCCCGCACTGGTCCGCATCTGCGATCCGGCGGGACAGCCGCGCGGCAGCGGCTTCCTGGCCGACCGGGACGGGACCGTGGTGACCAGCCTCGCGGCGGTCGACGGTCTCGCCCGGCTTGTCCTCGTCGCTCCTTCGGGGGAAAGCCGCCTGGTGCGGGCCGACTCGGTGACCGCGCTGCCGCACGGGGACCTCGCGCTGATCCACGCCCCCGGGCTGCCGCTGGCGCCGCTGGTCATCGGCCACGACCGCACCGGCGCCCCGGGCACGGCGGTCCGCGTCCACCTCGGGGCCTGGTCGGACCGCACGGTCGATGTCGTCATCGGGGAGGCGGAAGGGCCGGTTCCCGAGGAGGGCACCGTTCCGCTGGCCCTGCCCCGGCCGCTGACCGCCGCGCACTCGGGCAGCCCGGTGGTGCACGCCGCCACCGGCGCGGTCGTCGCGGTGGTCGTCGCGCGGCAGGACACCGTCGCCCGCGCGGTCCCGCCGCGTGCCGTCGCCGCGCTGGACCCGGACGGGCCGCTGGCCCGGCTGCTGCGCCGCAACGACGTGACCGTGCCCGGCTTCGGGCAGGACCTCAACCTCGCCGGGGTCCTGGCACTCGCCACCGCCGCACCCCCGGCCCCCCACGTCCTGGTGGAGCGACCCGACGTCGCCGCCGCGCTCGCCCGGTTCGACGCCGGACGGGCCAGTGTGCTGGCCGTCGTCGGCGCCCCCGGCACCGGCCGGACCACCGCCCTGGCCGCGCACGCCGCGCGCCGCCGCCGTGCGGCCGACCCGGCGCCCACGGTCTGGCTGCGCGGCGCCGACCTGCACCGGCCCGACCGGGGCCTGCGGGACGCGGTCGCCCGCGCGCTGACGGCCGCCGGCCGGGAGCTGGCCGCCGGGCCGGACGCCACCTGCGGCGACCCGGCCCACGTCAATCCGGACATCGTCGCCCGGCTCGCCCGCGACCACGGCCGGCCGCTGCTCGTGGTCCTCGACGGGCCCGAGGAGATGCCGGAGGCGCTGGCCGGGCGGCTGCCCGAGTGGAGCGCGGCGACGGCCGACTGGCTCCGGGCTGCGGGTGCCAGGCTCGCCGTCGCCTGCCGGCCCGAGTTCTGGGAGCACGCCGAGACGCTGTTCCCGCCCGGCATCGTCGGCCGGCTCGCCCTCGGCGACCTCACGGCGGCCGAGGCCGGGCGGGCGCGGGAGGCGTTCGGCCTGGCCGGCACGGGCATGGCCCCCGGCGAGGGCCGGCATCCGCTGTCCCTGCGGATGCTGTCGCGCATCCGGGCCGCGCAGCGGACCGACGCCGGCGGCTGCCCGGACCGGCACGACGTCTTCGCCGCCCACCTCGACCTGTCCGCCCTGCGGATCGCCCGGGCGCTGACGGACGGCGGCCGGCTGGTCCCGGCCGTGGCCGCCCAGCGCCGCCTGGCCGCGCACGTCGCGGCGCGGCTGCACGAGGCCGCCCGCCGTTCCGTCGCCACCGGCGCCCTGGGGGCGCGGGTCTTCGAGACGCTGTTCCCCTGCCGCCTCGGCTGGTCCGCCGCGGTACTGGAGGAGGGCGTCCTGCGGCCTGCCGGGCCCGCATACCGGTTCGCCGACGAGGAGTTCGCCGACTGGCTGCACGGCAGGCACCTCGACCTCGGGGCCACCCTGGCCACGGTCGCGCGCGCCGCCGTGCCGCGCCACCGCGTCGGGCCCGTCACCCAGGCCATGCTGCACCTGTGGCGCGACCGCGGGCCCGGTGCGCTGCGGCGGCGGCTGCGGCCCCTGGTCGACGACCTGACGGACGGTTACGGCAGCGCCCCCGGGGCGGCGGACGGCGGCTGGTGGGCCAGGCGCCTCCTGCACGACGTGCCGCTCGCGCTGCCGGACGCCACCGGGGTGCTGCCGGAGCTGCGGCTGCTGGCCGACCGGATCGCGGCGGGCGCGATCGCGGCCGAGCCGTTCGGAGCCGCGTTCTGGGACGGGCTGCGGCTGTCGGCGGCCGATCTGCTCGACCTGCTGCACCGGCTCCGGCCCGTCCCGCCACCGCCCCGGGTGGGCGAGGCAGGCATCCCCCGTGGGAGTGAAGCCGGGTACCTTTGACCGGCAGGCCCACACGGAGAGCAGCGAGGAGCGAGAACGGTGCAGCGCTGGCGTGACATGGCGGACATCCCCGACGACTGGGGACGCAGCGTCGTCACCATCGGTTCGTACGACGGGGTGCACCGAGGGCATCAGCTCATCATCGGCCGGGCCGTTGACCTCGCGCGGGAGTTCGGCGTACCCACCGTGGTGGTCACCTTCGACCCGCACCCGAAGGAGGTCACCCGGCCGGGCACCCATCCGCCGCTGCTCGCCACGCACGGCCGGCGGGCCGAGCTGATGGCGGGGCTCGGGGTGGACGCCGTGCTGGTGCTGCCGTTCACGCACGCGTTCTCGCAGCTCTCGCCGTCGGAGTTCGTGGTCAAGCTGCTCGTGGAGAGACTGCACGCGCGGGCGGTGGTGGAGGGCCCCAACTTCCGCTTCGGGCACCGGGCGGCCGGCACCGTGGAGACCCTGGCCGAGCTCGGCAAGTCTTACGACTTCGAGGTCCACGTCGTCGACCTGTTCGCGCCGGACGGCACGGGCGACGACGAGCCGCTGTCCTCCTCGCTGGCCAGATGCCTGGTCCTGGAGGGCGACGTGACGGGCGCCTCCCGCGTCCTCGGCCGCCCGCACCGGGTGGAGGGGACCGTGGTCCACGGGGCCCACCGGGGGCGGGAGCTGGGCATCCCGACGGCGAACCTCGACACCGTGCGGTACGCGGCGGTCCCGGCGGACGGCGTGTACGCGGGCTGGCTCCTCACCGCGGCGGGGGAACGGCTGCCCGCCGCCGTCTCCGTCGGCACCAACCCACACTTCAACGGCACGCGGCGGACGGTCGAGGCCTACGCGCTGGACCGCACCGACCTCGACCTCTACGACCAGTGGGCCGCCATCGAGTTCGGCTCCTATGTGCGCGGCCAGGAGTCGTTCGACTCGCTCGACGCACTGATGGAGCGCATCGCCGAGGACATCCGCCAGGTGCGCGAGCTGACGCGCGAGGGCTGACCCGGACCCGGGCCAGCCCTCGCGGCGTCGTCGTGCTCAGTGCGGCGGGGCCTGCGGCGGCTGCTGCGGCCAGGGGCCCGGCTGCTGCGGATACCCGTACGGCGTCTGCTGCTGCGGATAGCCGTACCCGGGGGGTGGCGCCTGGGGCTGGGACTGGGCCTGTTGCGGATAGCCATAGCCCTGCGGGGACTGCTGCGGGTAGCCGTAGCCCTGCGGAGCCTGGCCCTGCGGCTGCCCCTGGCCGGGGAGCGGCGGCACCATGTGCGGTGGCATCCCGCCGTCCGGCGTCCACAGCCCCTGCTCCTGCTGGGCGCGCACGAAGTCCTCCGCGATGAGCGCGGCGAGGTCGAAGTACGCCTGGCGGGTCTTCGGCCGCATCAGGTCCAGGTCCAGCTCGGCGCCCGCGGCCAGGTGCTCGTCGAACGGCGCGACGATCACGCCGCGGCAGCGGGTCTTGAAGTGGGCCACGATGTCGTCCACCTTGACCAGCCTGCCGGTCTCCCGGACCCCTGAGATCACGGTCACGCTGCGCCGGACCAGGTCCCCGTACCCGTGTGCCGACAGCCAGTCCAGGGTGGTGCTGGCGCTGCTCGCGCCGTCCACCGAGGGCGTCGAGACGATGATGAGCTGGTGCGCGAGATCCAGCACCCCGCGCATCGCGCTGTAGAGCAGCCCGGTGCCGGAGTCGGTGAGGATGATCGGGTACTGCTTGCCGAGGACCTCGATGACGCGGCGGTAGTCCTCGTCGTTGAACGTGGTGGAGATCGCCGGGTCCACGTCGTTGGCCAGGATCTCCAGGCCGGACGGCGCCTGCGAGGTGAACCGGCGGATGTCCATGTAGCTGTTGAGATACGGGATCGCGCCGACCAGGTCCCGGATGGTGGCACCGGTCTCGCGGCGGACGCGGCGGCCGAGCGTGCCGGCGTCGGGGTTGGCGTCGATCGCGATGACCTTGTCCTGGCGCTCGCTCGCGAGGGTGGCGCCCAGGGCCGTGGTCGTCGTGGTCTTGCCCACGCCGCCCTTGAGGCTGATCACGGCGATGCGGTAGCAGGACAGCATCGGGGTGCGGATGATGTTCAGCTTGTTCTGGCGCTCGGCGTCGGCCGTCTTGCCGCCGATCCGGAACCGCGACGCGGGCTTGCTGGCGGGCTGCGACCGCGGCTTGTTCTTCCTGTTCTGCAGGAGACGCTCGGAGGACAGCTCGACGGAGGCCGTGTAGCCCAGCGCGCCGGGCTGCATGGGGGCCGCGGGCGGTGCCGACGGCTGCGGGACCCGGGGCGGCGCGGGCGGCCCGGCCGCCGGGTCCGGCTGCTGTCCCTGGTGCGGCTGGTGCGGCTGGTGCGGTGCGGGCGGCCCGGCCTGCTGAGGGAACTGGGGCAGCGCGGGCGGCTGCGTGAACGGCGGCTGCGGAGGCTGGGCCGGATGCCCGGTCGGCGCCGGGCGGCCGGCGGCCTGGTCGGGCCACTGCCCGGACTGCGGCGCGGGCGACGGCTGCGGGTACTGCGGCAGGGCCGGGGGCTCGGGAGCCGGGTCCGGCTGCTGCCAGGGCGAGGGCGGTCCCTGCTGCGGCTGCGGCTGCGGCTGTGCCTGCGGCGGCTGCGGCGCCGCGGGCGGCTCCTCCGCGGCGGGGGCCGCCGCCTGCTGCGGGAACGGCGGGACGGGCGGGAGCGGCCGACCGGCCTGCGGGGGCCCGCCCAGCGTGCTCCGCGGGTCGGGCGTGCCGACCGTGGGCGGCATGGGCAGCCCCAGCGGCGGAGCCGCGAGTCCCGGCCGCGGCGCGTCCGTGTCCGTGTCGAGCGGCTCCGGCCCGGCCTCGTCCGCGGGCTCCGCGTCCAGCACCGGCTCCGGCTCGGCGGCCCGGCGGCCGAACTCCACCTCGACGCCGCGCTGCTCCGGCTCCTCGCGCTCCTCGGGGCGGTCGGCCCGCACCGGGGCGAAGACCACGGTGTGGTCCGACGCCACGGGCTCGGCACCGGCCGCCGCGGCCTCCTCCGCCTCCGGCGGGGCCGCCGGGACGACGGGCGTCGCGGGCGGCGGCGTGGCGGGCACCGGCGGCCTGAGCTGGAAGTCCGGCGGCAGCGGCGGCAGTCCGCCGGGCGGGGCGGGCGGCGCGGACGGCGGCGGTGGCGTCGGCGCGGCCTGCGCACCCTCGGCAGCCGGTGCAGCCGGTGCGGGCTCGGCGTCCGCCGGGGCGCGCCCGGTCGCCGGTCCGCCGAACCGCATCGTCGCCCCGCTCACCACGTCACCGGGCCCCGGCGGGGGCGGCACGGCACTCGGCGGCGCGGGGGCGGCGGGCTCGGGAGCCGGGGCGGCGTCCGTGGCCGCGCCACCTCCCGAATACCAGGCGGGCGGCGTGTAGTCGATGGTGAACTGCCCCGTGCTCTCCGAGTCCTCCTCGAGGAGCTCGTCATCGGGGCGTTCGTCGGCGGAGGTCTCCTCCGCGGTGCGAACCCTGTCCCGGTCGCTGTTCACGACGCCTCCCGCTAACTGGTCTTGCTTCATGCTCCGCACGCCGTGGGGCCGCTGTGCGAACGACGGGCCCGCCCCCCGGGCGGTTCCCTCGACGTGGGCTCAGGTCAATGCTCTACGACACTGGTGCCGCACCCACCCTCACCCTAATCGCCCCCCGGGAACTCCCCTAGACCTCCCCTCGCGGCGGGGCGCGCGCCGCCACGAGAACCCGGACAAAGGGGGCGAACCATCGGGCGTGGCGGGCATGTTGCCCTAGTTGCCCGGGTCGAGACGGCTCGGATTCCCCAGCAGGCCCGTCTCGCTGTCCGTCGGAACCGTCCTCACCATGCGCCGCGACGTCCGCGTGCACCACAGCGTCACGTTCTCCGCGAAGGTCGACAGGGCCTCCACCTGTGCCTCCGGCAGCGTCATGATGCGGCCTATCAGCCGGGCCTCGTCCGGGGACACCCGCTGCACGCCGACCAGCGCGGCCCGCTCGATCAACCGGGGGGCCACCGGGCTCACATACGGCAGGAGCGTCAGCACCGGCTGCCAGGGCGCGGACGCCACCCGCCCGCGCGGCGGCCGGATTCCGCAGTCCCGGACCACCAGAACCGGGCTGCCCAGCGTGGCCCCCAGCGGCGGCACCTTGCCGACCTCGTGCAGCGTCATGCACTCCAGCCCGCCGTTCGCCGCCTGCGCCAGCCGCGTCCACACCTGCGGCCGGCCGGTCTCCACCGCCACCCGCACGCCCGTGGCCACCGCGCGCAGCGCCAGCACGTGCGCCATCCAGACGCCGCCGATCAGCACCATGTCGAACGGCACCGGATGGTGGATGCCCAGCACCGCCGGCCTGGACTTGCCGTCCACGCCCACGATGATCCCGTCGTCGCCCACCGGCAGGGCGAGCGCCGCCAGCTCCCCGGCGGACAACACGTGCCCGGCCCGGCCCATCAGCGCGCACCCCCCAACGGCAACGTGGCCTGGACGCCCGGCAACTGCTGCCGGTCCATCCGCGCCAGCCCCACCCGGGCGGCCCGCGCCGCCCGCAACAACTGCGCCCCGGCCGCCCGCACCTCGCCCTCGCCCCGCGCGGTGATGCGCACATGCCCGCTCAACTCGACCGCGCCGCGCCCCCGTCGCCGCAGGGTCAGCGCGAACGTCGTGGCGAAGGCGGGCAGCGACGTCAGCAGCGCCACCAGCCCCGGCAGCGGTGTCGCGCCGGGACCGAGCACCGGCCAGCGCGCCACCCGGAACGTCGTGTGCCACCGGTCGTCGCACCGCCACTCCCGCGGTCCCTCGGCCGTCCGCCGGGGCCGGGGCCCCTCGCTCCGGCCTATCAGCGTCGTCGCCGCCGGGTCCGAGCTGGTGCAGGCGGCGACCGCCGACAGCAACTCGGCCTGCGTCAGCACCGTCGCGGTGAAACCCGCCCCGGTCAGTCTGCTCGCCAACTGATCGGCCGCGCGCGTCAGGCAGCGCTGCGCGCCCACCAGCCCCCCGCCGCGCTCGGCGACCGCGCGCGGGCACAGCTCGGGATCCAGCCGCAGCGCCACCCACGTCAGCCGCAGCGCGGGCGCGGCGGCGCCCTGCTCCTGCAGCAGCGCGTAACTCGTCCCGGCCACCGACCGGTCCGGCAGCACCGGCGCCGGCGCGGGCTGCGTGTACTGCACCGACTGCACGGACTCCAGCCGGATACCGTCCGTCTCCAGCGCGTCGTGCAGCAGCGCCAGCGGCAGCGGCCTGACCGCGTGGCCGGGCTGCAACGGCGCCGGCGCCGCCTCCACCCGCAGCACCGCCGTCAGCGTCCCGCCGTCCCCCGCCATCCCGACCTCGCGCCGCTCCCGGCCGTCCCGCCCCCCGCGCGCCGCGAACGCGTAACTCCGCAGACCCGGGCGGCACTCGGCGGCCAGCGAGAAGAGCGGATCATCGCCGGGCGGCAGCGGCGCCGCCGCCTCCCGCCGCCTGCGCCGCAGCGCCAGCGCCGAACCGATCCACACCGGCAGCGGCTCCCCCTGCCGCCAGGCCACCAGCACCAGAACCAGCAGCGCCGACGGCACCACGGCCAGCGCGCCCAGCGGCCAGCTCTCCGCCGCCACCCCGGCCAGCACCAGCCCGCCGGCCCCCTGCAGACACAGCAGCGGCCAGAGCGGAAGCAGCCCGCCGGGCCCCGGCAGCGCCCGCGGCGCCACCCCCGCCCCGGCCGACCGGTCCGCCCCCGCCGTGGCGGCCGTCGCAGCCGTCGCCATCTGGGACCCCCTCCTGACCGTGATCGCTCCGTCACCCGGCATAGTAGAGGCCGGGACTGACACCGCGTTCACGGGTACGGGGGAGGAGCGGCCACCCATGGCGTCGCGCAAGGACGAACTGAACGCCTACACGTTCGCGAAACGGCGGACCGTCGCGGCGTTCCTGCAGCCCGCGCCGGTCGTCACCGAGGAGGACGCGCCGCGCCCGCTGCGCGCCGTACTGCCGGGGATGATCGTCGGCGCGCTGATTCTGGCCGGATTCGGCGCGTGGGGCATGTTCCGGCCGTCCGTCCCCGAGGGCTGGGACGAACCGGGGAAGAACGTCATCATCGGCAGCGACTCCACCACCCGCTACGTGGTGCTGGAGACCGACGGCCGCGCCCAGCTCCACCCCGTTCTCAACCTCTCCTCCGCACGGCTCCTCCTCGACAACCCCGACGACCTCAGCATCGTCAGCGTGGACGAGGAGGAGCTGGACAACGGCGCGATCCCGCGCGGCCCCACCCTCGGCATCCCCTACGCGCCCGACCGGCTGCCCTCCGCCGAGGAGGCCGCGCAGGCCAAGCGCTGGGCCGTCTGCCAGCAGCCGGGCGGCGGCGAGAACGGCGTCCAGCAGGCCGTGTTCCTCCTCGCGGACCGGGACGCCGAGCGCGTCGAGGGCAGCGAGCGGCTGACCGGCGGCGACGTGCTGTTCGTGCGGTCGCTCGAGGACGGCGCGCTCTACCTGGCCGACCCCGCGGGCACCAAGTACCGCCTCGACGAACAGGGCGAGGATCTGGATCTGCTCCTCCGGCTCCTCACCCAGGGGGACCCGCAGCCGGTCGGCGAGGCCTGGCTGGACACCTTCCGCGACGGCACGCCCATCGCCTTCCCCGAGCTGCCCGCATCGGTCGGCACCCCGGCCGGTGTCCCCGGACTCGTCCCGGAGGCGAACGTCGTGGGCATGGTCCTGCGCGCCCCCACCGGCGGCGGCCCGCAGCAGTACCTGGTCCTGCCCGGACGCGTCGTCCCCGTCTCCGACTTCACCGCCCGCCTGCTGCTCGGCAGCCGCGCCCTCGACTCCCTCGGACAGGCCGGCCACCCGCTCGACGTCGGCGCCGCGGCTTTCGTCCCGGCGCCGCCCGAGCAGGCCCTCGACCACGATCTGGACTGGCCCACCGAGCCCGTCACCCAGGTCAACACCGGCTCCCGCGACACCATCTGCTCCGTCCTGCTCTCCGTCGACGGCGACGGCGGCACCGAGCAGGCCACCTGGGCGGGGGACGCCTACCCCGCGACCATCTCCTCCGGCGCCACCACCGCCTACGTCACCCCCGGCACCGGCCTGCTCTACCGCCAGGTGCAGGGCGAGGAGACCGACGCGGGCAACGTCTTCCTGGCCACCGACACCGGACTGCGCTACGCCGTGGAGGCCACCGCCGACGGCGAGGAGGCCGACCAGGCCCAGCTCCGGCTCGGCTACGGCGACATCACCCCGGTCCCGGTGCCCGCGAGCTGGTCGGTCCTCCTGCCGACCGGACCGCGCCTGGAGACCGACAGCGCCAAGCAGCCCCAGGGGTCGTGAGAGACGTGACCATCCCCAAGGCGGCCCGCGCGGCGGCGGCCCTCGCCCTGACCGCCGCGCTCTGCGTCACCGGCGCGCCCCCGGCCGGGGCGGTCGGCGGCGAGTGCACGTTCCCCGCCGAGCCCATCGAGGAGCGGCCCTGGTCGCTCCAGCGGGTGCTCTTCGACCAGCTCTGGGAGCACACGCGGGGCGAGGGCGTGCGCGTCGCCGTCATCGACTCCGGCGTCGACACCGTCAACCCGCAGCTCACCGACGCCGTCGACGCCGCGTCCGGCGCGGACTTCACCGGGGGCGAGGGCGGGGCCACCGACGACCTCGTGGGCCACGGCACCAAGGTCGCCGGCATCATCGCCGCCCGCCCCCAGGAGGGCACCGGCTTCGTCGGCCTGGCGCCGGGCGCGACGATCATCCCGATCCGGCAGAACGACGCCCAGGGCAGCGGCACCGTCGAGACACTCGCCCGGTCCATCGACCACGCCGTCGCGCAGGGCGCCCACATCATCAACATCTCGCAGGACAGCGAGGGAACGCCCGGCGCCGACTCCGCACTCAAGGAGGCCGTCGACCGCGCGCTGGCGGCGGATGTCGTGGTGGTCGCCTCGGTGGGCAACGACGGCGCCGACGGCCAGGCGCGCGAGACCTACCCCGCCGCCTACGACGGGGTTCTCGCCGTCGCCGCCTCCGACCGCAACAACGAGCGGGCCCCGTTCTCCCAGTCCGGCGACTTCGTCGGCATCGCGGCCCCGGGCGTCGACATCGTGTCCACTGTCCCCGGCGGCGGCCAGTGCGTGGACAACGGCACCAGCTTCGCCGCGCCGTTCGTCGCGGGCGTCGCCGCCCTGCTGCGCGCCGAGCACCCGGAGTGGACGGCGCGGGAGATCGTCACCCAGCTCCAGCAGACGGCGGAGCGCGCCATCCCCGGCCCGGACTCCGCCATCGGCTGGGGCGTCGTGGACCCGGTCCGCGCGGTGACCGAGGACGACGTCCGGCCGACCGGGGAGCCCGTCCCCGACGAGGGCGTCGCCGCCGCCCCGGCCCCCGACGTGCCGGACCTGGCGCTCGGCGAGACCCACGCCGAACGGGCCGAGCGGCTCGGCACGTTCGCCGTGCTGGCCGTCGCCGTCCTGATCGCCGTCCTCGCGGGCGCGTCCCTCGTCCTCCGCGACTGGCGGCGGCGCGCCCGCTGACCGCCGTGGCCGGTCCCCGCGCGCGTCAGGCGCGGGCCCCGCCGGGGCCCGTGCCGCTCACTCGGCGTCGCCCTCGACGTCGATGTCGAACTCACCGTCCCGCGCGCCCAGCACGAACGCCTCCCACTCGGCGGCGGTGAACCGCAGCACGGTGTCGGGATCCTTCGAGTTCCGCATCCCGACCCCGCCGCCCGGCAGGTAGGCGATCTCCACCTTCTCGTCCTCCGGACCGCCGGGCGCGCTCAGCCACTCCACGCCGGAGATGTCCAGGGCGTACAGCTCGTTCTTCTCGCGCTCCTTGCGCGCGGCGATCTCTTCCGGAGTCTCGGTCGCGGCCATCGGCGCACTTTCCCTTCGCTCGGCGGGACATGGGACAGGCGGAACGCCCGAACGTGATCGTAGCGCGGCTCACTGTCACCGCCCCCGCCCGGCTAGAAGCTCCGCAACCACCAGTCCGCGCCGAGCAGGAGCACGAACCCGGTGACGAGCACCGCCATCCCCAGCCGCGTCCGGCCGCGCCGGCTCATCTCGATCACGGCGCCGGAGAGGATGAACGCGGCGCCGTACAGGCCTATGGACTGCAGGGACGAGCCGTCGCCGAGCTGTATGACGAGCACGACGGCCATCGCGACCATCGCCACACCGGCGATGCCCATCCGCAGCCGCCGGGCCTGGCGCGGGGTGAGTCCCTGCTGTGTCGATGTCACGGGAGCAGCATAAGCGTTCGGTCCCCGGCCGCCCTCGCCCGTCCGGCGTATTCGGCGGACAGTCCGACTCTCGGAACAACTGCCTTTTCTTTGACGGGGATTCACATATCCACCTTGCGCCGACGACGAGCCAACCGCTTAGGATGGATGGCCCACGGTGACTGAGGGGGCACGACCTGTGGAGGAGGGGTGGGGTGAGCGATCCGTACCAGCCGACGGGTCAGCCGGATCTGTATCTCGCGGACGGAGAGCTCAGCGGCTTCGTCAACTGGCTGAACGACTGCCTGCGAACCCTGCGCGACTCGGGGCTGGACCCCGACCAGATCGGGCGACTCGGCACGGCCGCCCACCAGTTCGGTGACCTGGCGGCGGCCCACGAGATCTACGCGCGCTACGAGGACGTCCGCGCCCGGCTGGAGCGCTTCGCACGCGCCCAGCAGGACGCGATCGAGCTGCTGGGCATCGCGACCCAGCTCGCGGAACGCAACTACGTGGCCACGGACGCCGCCCAGGTGGACCGGCTGCGGGAGATCATGGCGAACTTCGAATCGCTGTACGCCGAGGACGGCGACGCGCCCGTCACGGAGCCGTGACGGGGAGGGGAAAACAGGTCATGAGTGAGTTCGAGAACCACTCGCACGAACAACTGGCGGCGATGGTCGCCGCCGGCAACCCCGAGGCCCTGACGGACCGGGCGCACTTCCTGGGCGAGATCGCCCCCTACTTCTTCGAGGTGGGCCAGGTGATCGCGACCCGGATGGCCAACCTGGAGTGGCAGGGCGAGGCGGCCGAGTCGATCCGCGCGTGGGGAGAGCACTTCCGCCGCGAATCCCTGGCCCTCAGCTCGTACGCGACGATCATCGGCAAGAGCATGCTGGAAGCGGGCACGGCCCTGTCCGAGGCCCGTTCCTCCATGCCCCCGGTCCAGTCTCCCGACTACGTCGTGCCGAGCGTGCTGCCCACGGTGGAGGAGACCCTGCAGGCCGAGGACAGCCGACAGGACGCCATCCAGGTCCTGACCACCCTGTCGTCCCGCTACCGCACGGCCGTTGAGTCGATGTCAGCGGCGGAGGAACCGCGGTTCCAGCCGCTGAGCGTCGATGCGGAGAGAGTCCTCGTTCCGGAAGGCGGTGATGCCGGGGGGTCCTGGGCCGGCGGTGCTCAGCCGTACAGTGGCACCTCGGCCCCGGCAGGCGGTTCGGTCACGGGAGGCGCCGTCGCGGGAACGCCGGGTGCCGCCCGGGTGGAGTACGCGCCCGAGCCGGGCGCGGTCGGCACCCAAGGGGTCGGAGCCGTCACGACGCCCGGCACCGTGACGCCCGTCGACAGCCGGATCGGGACGTCACTGGACTCGGCGGGGCCGGTTCCCGACGTAGTGGCGCCCGCGGCGCCGCCGGTAAACCCCGCACCGTCCGCTCCGCCTCCAGCCGCGCAGCCCACGGTCGGAGTGCCGCCGGGCCTCCCGCCGATCGCGCCGGGCACCGGGCGCTCGTTGCCGGGGCAGAACACCGCGCCTCGGGCGACGCCCCAGGCCGTCGGCCGTCCGTCGGTGCCCGGCGTCAGCCCCTCGGGCGCGGATGCCCACCCGGCCGCGCGTTCGACGGCTCAGGTCGTGAGTCCCGCGGCGCAGGCATCCATGGTGGGGCGGCCTCCCATGGCCGGTATGCCCGGCGCCGTGGGGGCGATGCCGCACCTGCCGGGCCCCCGGGGCGTCGTCGGCGGCATCGCGCGTCCGGCCGAGAGGCTGACGAGAGGGATCCCGCACGGCGTGGCCATCGGTTCCGGCGCCGTTCCGGCGGTACGGGATCCCGTCACGGGAGCGGTGCGCGGAGCGGGAGGCGGCCTCGTCGGCAAACCGGCCGGCCGCCACGCCTCCGTCACGCGGACGGCCGCACCGACGCGCCGCCGCCGGCGTGGTGACAGGCGGGAAGACAGCGACCAACCGGGGAAGGACACCTGAGTACATGCCGCACCGACCAACCGCCCTTTCACGTGGCGGCCGGGCCGTTGCCTGCTCACTGGCCGTGGCGCTGCTGGGGAGTGTGGCTCTCACGCCCGCCGCAGCGGCCGAAGGCCCTCGGGATCCCTGGTACATGGAGACCTGGCGCATTGAAGAGGTGTGGGAGCACACGAGGGGAGAGGGCGTCACCGTCGCCGTCGTCGACACCGGCGTGGATGACTCACGGCCAGAGCTGGCAGGGCAGGTGCTGGAAGGCGAGGACCTGAACTGGGACTGGGAGGGGCCGAACAACGACGAGGACGGCCACGGCACCATCATGGCGGCCCTCATCGCCGGTACGGGCGCGGGCGGGGGTCTTGTCGGTCTCGCCCCTGAGGCCCAGATCCTTCCCATCCGGGTGGCGAATGACCAGGACTGGGACTTCGACGTGGAGTCACGGATAGCCGCGGCGATCGAGTATGCCGTCGATGCCGGTGCCCAGATCATCAACATTTCCTTGGTGATGGAGGAGATCGGCGCGGAGCGGGAGCTCGTGGACGCCGCGCTGGCCGAGGCCGCCCGTCAGGACGTATTGATCTTCGCGGGAGCGGGGAACGACGGCGACACGACGAACGAGTCCTATTTCCCTGCCGATCGTGAGGGCGTCATCGCCGTCGCGGCGGTCGACCGGAACGGGGATCGAGCTCGTTACTCGAATCACGGCCCCCATATCGCGTTCGCGGCACCCGGCGACGACATTCCGACGTACTGTCCGCAGCTTCACGGAGATCCGTGTCTGCGGAACGAGGGCGGCACGAGCGCGGCCACCGCCCTCGCCTCCGCATCCGCCGCCCTCATCCGGTCCGCGCATCCGGACTGGACGAAGAACCAGGTTCTCCGCGCCATGATGGAGACGGCCGACGCCCCCGAGGGCGCCGACCGTGACGACTACGTCGGTTACGGCATGATCCGCCCCGATCGTGTCATCCTCGACGGCGTCGAGCCGGGGGATCCCGCCGTCAATCCGCTCTTCCCCGAGTACGAGGCATCCATCGACCCGCCCGTGTCCCCCGAGCCGCAGCCGGAGCCCGAGCCTGAGCCCTCGGAGGCCGCGGCGACGGACGACGCGTCGAACCCTTCCGGGGAGCCGGCGGCGGAGGCGGACGGCGACGACGGCGGCGTCGGCCCGTGGGTCCTGATCGGGGGAGTGGCGGTCCTCCTGGTCGTCGGGGTGCTGTCCGCGGTGATCTTCAACCGGCGGCGTCACACGACGTCCGTCTGACAGACAAACACGCACCAACCACGAGAGGGGTAGTACATGTCCGATTCCGCATCCGGCAGCGACCTGCTTCTTAATGAAGAACAGATCCGTTCGCTGCTCACCGCGCTCGATCAGGAGATCGGGCTCCTCAACAACAGCCACGGCAAGCTGTCGGCCGCCACCGATCAGGTCGCCACGGGGTGGGCCGGAGACGCGTCCCGGCAGTTCTACTCGGGGCAGACCGACGCCAACTTCAACCTCAACCGCCTGATCAAGGCCCTGGAGAACCTGCGCACGCTCGTCGAGATGAGCCGCAACGACTTCACGGAGCAGGAGCAGGAGCAGATCGCCGACATGAGGCTCGCCCAATCCGGCCTCCAGGACATGGGCAATCCGTCGATCGACAATCTCGCCTGAGGCCCGCGGGAACGTCCGAGGAACTGGAAGGAAAGAATCCATGGGTGACATCAGCGTCGTGTACGAGGCCCTCAACTCCGGGTCCGAGGGGTTGATGGCGGAGGAGCGGCAGCTTCTGGAGCGGATGATCGCGCTGCGCGGTGCCCTCCGGACCGCCTCGGCCGGCTGGGACGGCGAGGCGATGCGCGCCTTCGAGGCGAACATGCGGGTCTTCGACGAGGAGCTGGGAAAGCTGAGCGTCGTGCTGGCCAAGACCGGCAGCGCGCTCGACACGGCCGGGGTTTCGTACCGGGCAGTGGACCTCAGGAACGCCAGCCGCATGATGGGTGGCTGAACGGGCCCGGAAGACAAGACCGGGTGCCCCGGGCGGTGCTGAGAGAGCGTCAGCACCGCCCGTCGCCGTGCCCGACGGCATGCCGACCGCACGGCCGCCCGGCCCCGGCCGTCACTCCTCGGGCTGCCAGCCGAGCTGGATGAGCGGCTGTCCGCGGCGCCGGGTGGCGAACAGCGCGCGGCCCGGGGGGAGGGGGCGGGGGCGGACGGACGGGAGGATCTCGCCTTCCTTGGGGTCGCCGGACAGGATGATGCCCTGGGCGCCGAGGTCCCGCATCCGCTGGAGCAGGGGCTCGAAGATGGCCCGGGAGATGCCCGAGGCGTTCCTGGCGATGATGAAGCTGATCCCGACGTCCCGGGCGTACGGCAGGTGTTCGGCCAGCACCGGCAGCGGGTTCTTGGCGGTCGCCACCAGGTCGTAGTCGTCGACGATGACGAACAGCCGGGGTCCGGTCCACCAACTGCGGGCGCGCAGTTCCTCGATGCTGATGTCGTCGCGGGGGGCGCGCTTCTCGAAGATGCCCTTGACGGAGACCACGTCCTGCGTGAGTCGCGCCTCCGTCGTGGAGTAGCTGGCGACGAACCCCTCCGGGGCCGCCGCCATGAGGGAGCGGCGGTAGTCCGCGACGATGAACCGCGCCTCGTCCGTGGAGTAGCGCTCGGCCAGCTTGTGCATGATCAGCCGCAGCGCCGCGGACTTGCCCGACTCGCTCTCCCCGACGACCAGCAGGAACGGGTCCTTCTCGAAGTTGACGAACACGGGCTCCAGATCGGTCTCGCTCACGCCGATCGCGATGCCCTCCGCCGGCCGCTCGAAGCCCTTCGGCAGGTCCCGCGCGGCCAGACGCGACGGCAACAGCCGGACGGCGGGCGCCTGCTGACCGTCCCAGGCCGCGCGGACCGCGTCGACCAGGGCGGCCGTGCCCTCCCCGAGGTCGCCGGCGCGGCTGATCCCGTCCATGCGGGGCAGTGCCGCCATCCAGTGCAGCTTGTCGGGCGTCTGGCCCCGCCCCGGGACGCCGGCCGGGACGGCGGCGGCGACCTTGCGGTCGAACTCCGAGTCCAGCGTGTCGCCGAGCCGCAGCTCCAGCCGGTTCGTCAACTGGTCCTTCAGCGCGGGCCGCATCTCCATGTACCGCGAGGCCGTGACGACCAGGTGGATGCCGTACCCCAGGCCCCGCGCGGCGATGTCCGTGATGACGGGCGCCAGCGTCATGTCGTAGTCCTGCCGGAACGCCGCCCACCCGTCGACCAGCAGGAAGACGTCCCCCCACGGCTCGTCGGGAAGCCGCCCCGCGGCCCGCAGGCGGCGGTAGGTGGCCACCGAGTCGATCCCCTCGCGCCGGAAGAACTCCTCACGCCGCGCCAGGACTCCGGCCACCTCGGACACCGTGCGGCGCACCCGGTCCGGGTCCAGCCGGGAGGCGATGCCGCCCACGTGCGGCAGGCCCTCCACCGCGGACAGGCCGCCACCGCCGAAGTCCAGCCCGTAGAACTGCACTTCCCGCGGCGTGTGCGTGAGCGCGAACGACGCCACCAGCGTGCGCAGCAGCGTCGACTTGCCGGACTGGGGGCCGCCGACGATCAGCATGTTCCCGCCGGCACCCGAGAAGTCCCGGCGCAGCACCTCCCGGCGCTGCTCGAACGGCTTGTCCACCAGACCCAGCGGGACGGACAGCCCGCCCGACGCACCGGCCGCCTGCAGCCCCCGGCCCTCCAGCACGCTCAGGCCCGGCAGCAGCTCGTCCATCGTCGGCGCGTCCTCCAGCGGCGGCAGCCACACCTGATGGGCCGCCGGGCCCTGGCCCTCCAGCCGCCGCACGATCACGTCCAGCACCGAGTCGGCCAGCGGATCGTCGGCAGGCGCGCCGGGCCGGCCGCCGTCGGCCGCGGCCGGCTCCGGGCCCGGCCCGGGATCCGCGTACCGGACCGGCACCGGCGCCGCCGTGAACACCACGGGCCGCCGCCGCAGCGGGCGCGGCCCGGTCGCCTCCGGCTTGGCCGCCGGCTCCCGGTACGGACCCGAGACGTACGCCGCCTTGAACCGCGTCATCTGGTCGGTCCCGGCCTTCAGCAGCCCCGAACCCGGCACCTGCGGCAGGTGATACGCGTCCGGCACGCCGATCGCCGTCCGCGACTCGGCCGCCGAGAACGTCCGCAGGCCGATCCGGTACGACAGATACGTGTCCAGCCCCTTCAGCCGGCCTTCCTCCAGCCGCTGCGAGGCCAGCAGCAGATGCACGCCCAGCGACCGGCCGATGCGGCCGATCTGGATGAACATGTCGATGAAGTCCGGCTTCGCCGTCAGCAGTTCGCTGAACTCGTCGATCACCAGCACCAGCGAGGCCAGCGGCTCCAGCGGCGCGCCCGCCGCCCGCGCCCGCTCGTAGTCGCCCAGATTCGCGTAGTTCCCCGCGGCCCGCAGCAGCTCCTGCCGCCGCTGCAACTCGCCTCGGATCGAGTCACCCATGCGGTCGACCAGCGTCAGGTCGTCCGACAGGTTCGTGATGACCGCCGACACGTGCGGCAGCCCGGCCATCCCGGTGAACGTGGCGCCACCCTTGAAGTCCGCCAGCACGAAGTTCAGCGTCTCGGACGTGTGGGTGACCGCCAGGCCCAGCACCAGGGTCCGCAGCAGCTCCGACTTGCCGGATCCGGTCGCGCCCACGCACAGCCCGTGCGGGCCCATGCCCTCCTGGGCCGCCTCCTTGAGGTCCAGCATCACCGGCTGGCCCTCCTCGTCGACGCCGATCGGCACCCGCAGCCGCTCGCCCGCGGACCTCGGCCGCCACGTCCGCGCCACGTCGACCGACGCCGGGTCGCCCAGGCCCAGCAGATCCGCGAAGTCCAGGTTCGCCAGCAGCGGCTCGTCGTCGTCGTCCACGGCCGAGCTCAGCCGCAGCGGCGCCAACTGCCGCGCCAGCGCTTCGGCCGCCGCCGACGGCAGCACATCGGGCTCGCCCTCGAACACCGAGCCGTCCGGCGCCTCCAGCCGCAGCAGCCCGGCCGCGCAGAAGACCGAGAGACCGCTCCGCGCCGGGCCCGCCTCGCCCGGCGCGATCTCCACCACGGTGACGCCCTGCAACCCCTCCGCCCCGGCGAACGCCGAGTGCGGCGGGATCCGCACGCCGTCCAGCAGCAGCACCACGTGCGGCTGGTCGGGCACCGGCTTACCGTGCGGCGAGAACCGTCCCCGCCCCTCCAGCCGCCCCGCCAGCTCCTCCTCCACGTCCGGCACGCTGCCGCCGATGAGCCGCCGCGTGCCCGCCCCGTCCAGCGACGCCGACTGGGTGTGCGGCAGCCACTTGGTCCACTCCCAGCGGTCCGCCGCCTCCTCGCCGGCCGCCACCACCGCCAGCGTCACGTCCTCCGGCGAGTGCAGTGCCGTCAGCGCCGCCACCAGGGCACGCGCCACGCCGTACGCGGTCTCCGCGTCGCCCGCCAGCGTCACCCGGTAGAAGCCGCGCAGCGACACCGCCATGGGCAGCTCCTGCACAGTGCTGTGCGTCGCCAGGAAGCGCCGCATCGCCCCGGCCGTCAGCGGCTCCAGCTCCTCCACGGGCGCGGTGTGCGGTGCTATCAGCGGCGTCGCGAGCTGATGCTCGCCGAGACCGAGCCGCACCTGCCCGAAGTCCGCGTCGCCCGGCCGCCGCTCCCACACCCGGCTGCCCTCGGCGACCAGCGCCCACAACTGCTCCGGCGCGGGGTGCAGATACAGCTGGGTGTCCCGCTGCTCCCGCGCCGTCTCCCGCACCTCCTGCCGGGTGCGGGCCAGATACTTGAGATAGTCCCGCCGCATCTGCGCCATCTGCCCCTGGGTGCCCCGCCGGACGCGGACGATCATCGCCACGAGCATGGCGGCCGTGGAGACCATCATCAGCATCCCCATGATCCGCATGAACGGATGCGCGCCCGGCATGAAGAAGAACACCACCGACGAGCCCATGCCGAGCATCGGCATGATCTGCATCAGCACGCCCTCCTGCTGCCCCTTGGGCAGCTCGGGCGGCGGCAGCAGCGCGACGGCCTCGTCGGGCAGCTTCCTCGGCAGCGCCCTCGGTGGCCGCTTCACTACGATCTGGCTCATCAAACCCCCCGCGCCAACGGCTGGATTGTCGCGTCGCCAGCCGATCCTAGTGGGCGGCGCTGACAGTCGGTGGCGCCCCATGGGCAGCGGGTAAGGTGGCGACCGCAGTTGCGTGCGCAAGGGGAGGGGAGTCGTTTTCCGTGAGCACGACCGCAGCCACCGGCTTCTGCCGCATCACCGTCGCCGCGCCGACGAGCCGCACCGACATGGCACTGCCCGAGGACGTCCCGCTGGCCGACCTCTACCCCGAGATCCTCCGCCTCACCGGCCAGACGCCCGACCAGGAGGCGCCGGTCGGCTACCACCTGGTCCGCCGGGACGGCACGGTGCTGGACGGCTCCCGCACCCTCGGCGCCCAGCGCGTCCTGGACGGCGACGTGCTGACCCTGCGTCCCTTCGCCGACTCCCTCCCGCCACCCGTCCACGACGACGTCACGGACGCCGTCGCGGACGCGACCGGCGGCGACCGGCGGCTGTGGCAGGACCGGATGCTGCGGCTGGCCGGCCTCACCGCCGCCGCCGTCCTCGGCGCGCTCACCGCCGCCGTGCTGTGGTTCGGCGAGCCGGACCGCCACGAGATGCACGGGCTGCCCGGTGTCCTCGCGGGCGTCCTCGCGCTCCTCCTCCTGGCCTTCGCCGCCGTCCGCGCCCGAGTCTACGCGGACGGTGCCGCCGCCGTCGCCTTCGGCCTGGCCGCCCTGCCGCACGCCTTCGTCGGCGGCACCGGCGTGCTGCCCCTCGACGACGGCCACGGCGTCGGCCGCCTGGAGCTGATGCTCGGCTGCGCCGCCGTCCTTCTCGTCTCCGTCGTCCTGATCGCCGCCATGCCGGAGGCCGCCGCCTGGTTCGTGGCCGCGGCGAGCGCCGCGACGCTCGCCACCGTCGCCACGTTCCTCGCCGTGGTCACCGAGGCCGACCCCGTCGGGACCGCCGCCGTCTGCGCGCCCGTCGCGCTGGGCGCGCTGGCCTTCCTGCCCGCCCTGGCGGCGAGCCTCGTCCGGCTGCCCATCGGCTACACCGCCCCCCGTCCGGGCTACGAGACGTCCGCGTCCGAGCCGCAGCAGGGCGCCGACGGGCCGGTCGACACCGCGCGCATCGCCGCCCAGGCCCGCCGCGGCCACCAGATCCTGCTCGGGCTGACCGGCGGCTGCGCCGTCCTCGCGACCGCCGCCGTCGCCGTCCTCGGCTTCTCCGACAGCGGCTGGGGACAGTTGCTCGCCCTGGCCACCGGCGTGGCGCTGCTGACCCGCGCGCGCCTCTTCCGTTACGCCGTTCAGGTGGCGGTGCTGCTGACCGCCGGCCTGGTGTCCCTGGCGCTGCTCGTCCTCGGCTTCGCCACCGACGCGTCCACCGCCGGCGGCGGCGACCCGGGCCTGCGCACCCTGTGGCTGGCCGCGGCCCTCACCGTGGCCACGGGTATGCTCGCGGCGATCGCGCTGATCGTGCCCCGCGCCGGGCTCACCCCGTTCTGGGGCAGGGTCCTCGACCTCACCGAGAGCGCCGTGCTGCTGTCGCTGATCCCGCTCTGTCTGGCGGTGCTCGACGTATACGCCGAGGCCAGGGGGCTGACCAGCGGCTGAGCAGGGCGGATGTGCTCGCGGGGCCATCCTGTTGTAGCCTGCTTACCGGCCGTTTGCGTACGCGCCCCCGGATTCTTCTGGAGGAAGCGCTCAGCGGACCCCGCCTCCCGAGTTCCGGAAGCTCCCCTGTGGATCAGCCCAGGGGCACTCGGTGGCCAGATCGGACAACGTCAAGGAGTACGTGTGTCGTCGCTCGACGCCGCCACGAAGCAGAAGATCATCGCCGAGTTCGCCACCAAAGAGGGCGACACCGGCTCCCCCGAGGTCCAGGTGGCTCTGCTGTCCCGCCGCATCTCGGACCTGACCGAGCACCTGAAGATCCACAAGCACGACCACCACTCCCGCCGGGGCCTGCTGCTCCTGGTCGGCCAGCGCCGCCGCCTGCTGCAGTACCTGGCGCGCAAGGACATCCAGCGCTTCCGCACCCTCGTGGAGCGGCTCGGCATCCGCCGCGGCGCGGCGGGCGCCAGGTAAGACGCGCGAGAGGGAGCGGCCACCCGCAGGGGGCCGCTCCCTTCGCCGTATCCGGTTTCCGTCAGGGACGGAAACCGAGCCGGGAACCGCGTGCCTTTGTAGGCTGGTTCCAGCGGCACGACCGAGAAAACGACGAAAACGACGAACGCACGGGGCGGGGCCCCTTCGCACATCGCCGGTCCTCGGTAGTGGCTTCCGGGCGTCCATCCCCCGGGGGCTTCGATCGATGGCCGGCCAGTCCGGAGGCGCTCCACCTCACCGCCCCGCCGAGGTCGGCGGGGCACAGAAGAGGAGATTTTCCAAGGTGGAGAACGAGACCCACTACGCCGAGGCCGTCATCGACAACGGCTCCTTCGGCACCCGCACCATTCGCTTCGAGACGGGCCGGCTCGCCAGGCAGGCGGCCGGCTCCGCCGTTGCCTACCTGGACGACGACACCATGGTGCTGTCGGCCACCACCGCGTCCAAGACGCCGAAGGACCAGCTCGACTTCTTCCCGCTGACGGTCGACGTCGAGGAGCGGATGTACGCAGCCGGGAAGATCCCCGGCTCCTTCTTCCGGCGCGAGGGGCGGCCCTCCGAGGACGCCATCCTCACCTGCCGCCTCATCGACCGCCCGCTGCGCCCCTCGTTCAAGAAGGGCCTGCGCAACGAGATCCAGATCGTCGAGACGATCATGGCCCTCAACCCCGACCACCTCTACGACGTGGTCGCCATCAACGCCGCGTCCTGCTCCACGCAGCTCGCCGGCCTGCCGTTCTCCGGCCCCATCGGCGGCACCCGCGTGGCCCTGATCCGCGGCCAGTGGGTGGCGTTCCCGACCCACACGGAGCTGGAGGAGGCCGTCTTCGACATGGTCGTCGCCGGCCGTGTCCTGCCGGACGGCGACGTCGCGATCATGATGGTCGAGGCCGAGGCCACCGAGAAGACGATCGAGCTGATCAAGGGCGGTGCCCAGGCCCCGACCGAGGAGGTCGTCGCGGCCGGCCTGGAGGCGGCCAAGCCGTTCATCAAGGCGCTGTGCAAGGCCCAGTCGGACCTCGCCGCCAAGGCCGCCAAGCCCACCGGCGAGTTCCCCGTCTTCCTGGACTACCAGGACGACGTCTACGAGGCGCTGTCGGCCGCCGTCCGCGACGAGCTGGCGCAGGCCCTGACCATCGCCGGCAAGCAGGAGCGCGAGACCGAGCTGGACCGCGTCAAGACGGTCGCCGCGGAGAAGCTGCTGCCGCAGTTCGAGGGGCGCGAGAAGGAGATCTCCGCCGCCTACCGCTCGCTCACCAAGGAGCTGGTCCGCGAGCGCGTCATCCGCGACAAGGTCCGCATCGACGGCCGCGGCGTCACCGACATCCGCACCCTGGCCGCCGAGGTCGAGGCGATCCCGCGGGTGCACGGCTCGGCGCTGTTCGAGCGCGGCGAGACCCAGATCCTGGGCGTCACCACGCTGAACATGCTCCGGATGGAGCAGCAGCTCGACACGCTGTCCCCGGTGACCCGCAAGCGGTACATGCACAACTACAACTTCCCGCCCTACTCCACCGGTGAGACCGGCCGCGTCGGCTCCCCGAAGCGCCGCGAGATCGGCCACGGCGCGCTCGCCGAGCGGGCCCTGATCCCGGTGCTGCCCAGCCGCGAGGAGTTCCCGTACGCCATCCGCCAGGTCTCCGAGGCGCTCGGCTCCAACGGCTCCACCTCGATGGGCTCGGTCTGCGCCTCCACCATGTCGCTGCTGAACGCCGGTGTGCCGCTGAGGGCGCCGGTGGCCGGCATCGCCATGGGCCTGATCTCCCAGGAGATCGAGGGCGAGACCCACTACGTCACCCTCACCGACATCCTCGGCGCCGAGGACGCGTACGGCGACATGGACTTCAAGGTCGCCGGCACGCGGCAGTTCGTCACCGCGCTCCAGCTCGACACCAAGCTCGACGGCATCCCGGCCTCCGTGCTGGCCGCCGCGCTGAAGCAGGCCCGTGACGCCCGGCTGCACATCCTCGACGTGATGAGCGAGGCCATCGACGTCCCGGACGAGATGTCGCCGAACGCGCCGCGGATCATCACCGTCAAGATCCCGGTGGACAAGATCGGCGAGGTCATCGGCCCCAAGGGCAAGATGATCAACCAGATCCAGGAGGACACCGGCGCCGACATCACCATCGAGGACGACGGCACGATCTACATCGGTGCCGCCGACGGCCCGTCCGCGGAGGCCGCCCGCGCCACGATCAACGGCATCGCCAACCCGACGATGCCCGAGGTCGGCGAGCGGTACCTGGGCACCGTCGTGAAGACGACGACCTTCGGCGCGTTCGTCTCCCTGCTGCCCGGCAAGGACGGTCTGCTGCACATCTCGCAGATCCGCAAGCTGGCCGGCGGCAAGCGCGTGGAGAACGTGGACGACGTGCTCGGTGTCGGCCAGAAGGTGCAGGTCGAGATCGCCGAGATCGACCAGCGGGGCAAGCTCTCCCTGGTCCCGGTCCTGGACGAGGCCGCCGAGAGCGGTGCCGCCGAGGCCGAGGCCGGCGCCGAGCAGGACGTCATCGAGCAGTGATCCGTCCCTCCCGTACGGCATCGCGTGCGACGGCCCGCCCCACCGCCGAGGTGGGGCGGGCCGTGCCCCGTCCGCGCGGCGCGGAGCACGCCCCCGGCGCCGTCGCCAGGACCGTGCTGCCCGGCGGCCTGCGCGTCCTGACCGAGTCGGTGCCCTCGGTCCGCTCCGCCACGTTCGGCATCTGGGCCCGGGTCGGCTCGCGCGACGAGACGCCGGCGCTCAACGGCGCCACCCACTACCTGGAACACCTGCTGTTCAAGGGCACCGAGCGGCGCACCGCCCTGGACATCTCCTCGGCCATCGACGCGGTCGGCGGCGAGATGAACGCCTTCACCACCAAGGAGTTCACCTGCTACTACGCCCGCGTCCTCGACAGCGACCTGCCGCTGGCCGTCGACGTCGTCTGTGACATGCTCACCGGCTCGGTCATCGCCGCCGACGACGTGGAGGCCGAACGCGGCGTCATCCTCGAAGAGATCGCGATGACCGAGGACGACCCGAGCGACGGCGTCCACGACCTGTTCGCGCACACCCTCCTCGGCGACAGCCCCCTGGGCCGACCGGTCCTCGGCACGGAGGAGACGGTCAACGCGCTGACCCGCGACCGGATCGCCCGCTTCTACCGCCGCCACTACGACCCCACCCGCCTGGTGGTCACCGCCGCGGGCAACGTGGACCACGCCGCCGTGGTGGCGCAGGTCGCCGCCGCGTTCGACCGGGCGGGCGCGCTCGGCGCCGCGGACGCCGAGCCCGTCGGCCCGCGCTCCGGGCGGCGCGGCATCAAGGCCACCGGCCGCGTCGACGTGGTCGAGCGCCCGACCGAGCAGGCGCACGTCGTGCTCGGCATGCCCGGCGTCTCCCGCCACGACGACCGCCGCTGGGCGCTCAACGTGCTGTCCACGGCGCTCGGCGGCGGCATGAGCTCCCGCCTGTTCCAGGAGGTCCGGGAGAAGCGCGGCCTGGCCTACAACATCTACACGCACACCTCCGGCTACGCCGACTGCGGCCTGTTCGGCGTCTACGCCGGCTGCCGCCCCGACCGGCTGGACGACGTGCTGAAGATCTGCCGCGACCAGCTCACCGATGTCGCCGAGCACGGCCTCGGCGACGACGAGACGCGCCGCGCCATCGGCCAGCTCGCCGGCTCCACGGTGCTCGGCCTGGAGGACACCGGCTCCCTGATGCACCGGCTCGGCAAGAGCGAGATCTGCTGGGGAAGGCAGCTCTCGGTGGATGAGATGCTGGACCGGATCACCGCGGTCACCCCGGACGACGTCCGGCAGGTCGCCCGCGAGGTGCTCGGGCACCGGCCCTCGCTGTCCGTCATCGGCCCGCTGAACGACCGGCAGACCGCGCGCCTGCCCGGCGCCGTCGGCTAGACGGCCGGGCGGAACCGAAGAGGCCGCACAGGCCGACGAGGCCGAAGAGGAGTGGAATGAGCAAGCTGCGCGTGGCCGTGATCGGCGCCCGTGGTCGCATGGGGTCCGAGGCCGTCCGTGCCGTGACGGACGCGCCGGACATGGAGCTGGTCGCGGCCCTCGGCCGTGGCGACAAGCTGGAGACGCTGACCGAGGCCGGAGCCCAGGTCGCCGTGGAGCTGACGCGTCCGGAGTCCGTGATGGACAACCTGGAGTTCTGCGTCCGCAACGGCATCCACGGCGTCGTCGGCACCACCGGCTGGACGGAGGACCGGCTCGCCACCCTCAGGGGCTGGCTGGCCGCCTCGCCCGGCACCGGGGTGCTGATCGCCCCCAACTTCGGCATCGGTGCCGTGCTGACGATGCGGTTCGCGCAGCAGGCCGCGCGGTTCTTCGAGTCGGTCGAGATCGTGGAGCTGCACCACCCCGGCAAGGCCGACGCCCCCAGCGGCACCGCTGTCCGCACCGCCCAGCTCGTCGCCGAGGCCCGCCGCGCCGCCGGGCTCGGCGCGCAGCCGGACGCCACCAGCACCGCCCTGGACGGCGCGCGGGGCGCGGACGTGGACGGCGTGCCGGTGCACGCCGTCCGCCTGCGCGGGCTCGTCGCGCACCAGGAGGTGCTGTTCGGTGAGGAGGGCGAGATCTTCACCATCCGCCACGACTCCATGAACCGCGGCTCGTTCATGCCGGGCGTCCTGCTCGGCGTGCGCCGGATCTCCGGGGCGCCCGGCCTGACCTTCGGCCTGGAGCACTTCATGGAGCTGGACGGCTAGCCGTGCGCGCCAAGGTGGGTTACGCGGCGCTGAGCGCGGCCCTGCTCGTGTACGCGGGCCTCATCGGCCACCGCGGGGTGCTGCTGATCCTGGAGGGCACCTGGGTGACCGTGGCGCTGGGCGCGGCGGTGCTGGTGCTGCCGCTGCTCGGCGGGTGGTTCCTGTGGCGCAGCGCGCGGTTCGTCCGGGACGCCAACCGTCTCGCCCGGGAGCTGGACGCCGAGGGCGGGCTGCCGGTGGACGAGCTGGCGCGCACGCCCAGCGGCCGTATCGACCGGGCCGCGGCGGACGCGGTGTTCGTCCGGCGGCGCGCGGAGGCCGAGGCGAATCCGGAGGACTGGCGCTGCTGGTTCCGGCTGGCCGTCGCGTATCACGACGCGCGGGACACGCCGCGGGCCCGGAAGGCGATGCAGCACGCGATCGCGCTGCGCGCGGGCCGTTCGCGCGCCGACGCCTGACGCGGGGGCCGCGCGCCGGTCTCAGCGGTGCTCGGCCGCCCACGCCTCCAGCACGTCCGCGGCGCGGTCGAACGCCCCCGGCCGGGAGAGGAAGTCGGCGTTGTGATCGGTGAGCAGCGTGCGCAGCGGCTCGCCCCGGCGCCGCTCGATCCGCAGGGCCTGGCCCTGGACGCTGCGCGGCAGCCCCAGCCACTTCACGGGCTGCTGCACGGTGGAGACGCGGCCGATGTCGCGCCACCGCAGCGTGGTGGTGGTCAGCAGGCCGACGCGGCGTAGACCGTGCGGGCAGACCCAGATGCCGATGCGCAGCAGCCGCAGCGCGAAGGCGATGGCCAGCGCGGCGGCGAGGCCGGTGGCGGTGGCGCCGGCCGGTGAGCCCGCCATGACGATGATCAGGGCGGAGAGCAGCATGTAGGACGCGATCAGCAGGGTCAGCGCGGCGACGGCCACGCGGCACGGGCCGGGGCGGTAGGGACGGCGCCAGGCGTCCTGTTCCGCGTGCGGCAGCGGCTCCCCCGCCGCGTGGGGGGCGGCGTCGTGGTCGGCCGCGAGAAAGGGCAGGGGCACGACTGGTCCTCGTTCGCATTCACAGAGACATCACGTGGGGGGTGGTGCTGTGAACGGTGAGGCTACCGCGCTTCAGCGGCCTTCGGCCGCCTCGGGAACCTCCGGAACCGACTGATGTTCGACATCCAGCGCGGGGCGTGCCAGCAGCACGGCCCCGATGAGCCCGCATATCAGGACAAGCGCGACGAGCACGCTGCCGAGGGCCGGGCCGGCGGCCGGGCGGGTGCGCGGCGGGGTGACGCCGCCGTGGAAGCCGTCGTCGTACGCCATGCGAGTGTTCCTCCCCCTGAGTGACCTCAAACAAATCTATCAGGGGAAGAATCCGACTCGATACGCGGAGTCCGTTTTGACCGGTGCCGGCCCGCGGGCGTTGTCAGTGGCAGCCCTTAGGGTGAGTCGCGTTCCACACGGAAGGATCCGACGGTGACCGACACCCCCAGTTTCCGCAGTGACGTGACCGTAGAGCTGGTCAAGCACAGCGCCTCCGACACGGACGTGCTGTGGGCGGCCCGCGTGTCCACGGCGGGGGAGCAGTCCCTCGAGGAGATCGGCCGGGACCCGGAGCGTTCCAGGGGCCTGATCAACTATCTGATGCGGGACCGGCACGGCAGCCCGTTCGAGCACAACTCGATGACGTTCCTGATCAGCGCCCCGATCTTCGTCTTCCGTGAGTTCCACCGGCACCGCGTCGGCTGGTCGTACAACGAGGAGAGCGGGCGGTACCGGGAGCTGAGCCCGGTGTTCTACGTGCCGGGGGAGGACCGCAGGCTGGTGCAGCGCGGGCGCCCCGGGAAGTACGACTTCGTGCCCGGCACTCCCGAGCAGCACGCTCTGGTCGGCAAGGTCATGGAGGACTCCTACCGGCAGGCGTACGCCGCCTATCAGGAGATGCTCGCCGCCGGGGTGGCCAGGGAGGTGGCCAGGGCGGTGCTGCCGGTCGGCCTGTTCTCGTCGATGTACGCCACGTGCAACGCCCGCTCGCTGATGCACTTCCTGGGGCTGCGCACCCAGGACGAGCGGGCGAAGGTGCCCTCGTTCCCGCAGCGCGAGATCGAGATGGTGGGCGAGCGGATGGAGGCCGAGTGGGCCCGCCTGATGCCCCTGACGCACGCGGCCTTCAACGCGAACGGCCGCGTCGCGCCCTAGCGGCACCGGCGGATCCGCCCCAGGGGTCGACCGAAGTGTCCGTATTGCGACATTTCGCGAAGTTCATTTAGGGTGAAAGAACGGACCCGGCGCTGTCTGAACCCCCGAGCAGGCAGTGCCGGGATCCACACGTTGCCCGCCCCGATGACCCCGGACCCGCTGAGCTGCGAGTAGCGTGGAACCTATGGCTCCGACCTCCACACCGCAGACCCCCTTCGGACGGGTCCTGACCGCCATGGTCACGCCATTCACGGCGGACGGATCGCTCGACCTCGCCGGCGCGCAGCAGCTCGCCGCACACCTGGTGGACGCCGGCAACGACGGCCTGATCGTCAACGGCACCACCGGCGAGTCCCCGACGACGAGCGATGCGGAGAAAACCCGGCTGATCAGCGCCGTGGTGGAGGCCGTCGGCGACCGTGCCCACGTCGTGGCCGGCGTCGGCACCAACGACACCCGGCACAGCGTCGAGCTGGCCCGGGCCGCCCAGGCGGCCGGGGCCCACGGCCTGCTGACCGTCACCCCGTACTACAACAAGCCGCCGCAGGAGGGCCTCTACCGGCACTTCACCGCGATCGCGGACGCCACCGACCTCCCGGTCATGCTCTACGACATCCCCGGCCGCAGCGGCGTGCCGATCAACACGGAGACGATGGTCCGGCTGGCCGCCCACCCCCGCATCGTCGCCAACAAGGACGCCAAGGGCGACCTCGGCCGGGCGAGCTGGGCCATCGCCACCACCGGCCTCGCGTGGTACTCGGGGGACGACATGCTCAACCTGCCCCTGCTGTCCGTGGGTGCGGTGGGCTTCGTCTCGGTCGTCGGCCACGTGGTCACCCCCGAGCTGCGCGCGCTCGTCGACGCTTACACCAGCGGCGACGTGGCCAAGGCGACCGAGATCCACCAGAAGCTGCTCCCGGTCTTCACCGGCATGTTCCGCACCCAGGGCGTGATCACCTCCAAGGCCGCCCTGGGCTTCCTGGGCCTGCCCGGCGGCCCCCTCCGGCTCCCCCTGATCGGCCTCACCGAGGAGGAGACCGAACAGCTCAAGCGGGATCTGACCGCCGGTGGGGTACAGATCTGACAACACAGACGTTGCCCGGGACGCGGATCGCCGCGTCCGGGGTGATAACTGAATACCGACCAGTGCACACAGTCACGCGCGCCACGTGCCCTACCCCGGGCGTGTGGCGCGCGTGGTCAGGAGAGTCTCTTGAGTCATCCGCACCCAGAACTCGGCCCGCCGCCGAAGCTTCCTGAGGGTGGTCTCCGCGTTACCCCGCTCGGCGGGCTCGGCGAGATCGGCCGGAACATGACCGTCTTCGAATACGGCGGCCGGCTGCTCATCGTCGACTGCGGCGTGCTCTTTCCCGAGCAGGAGCAGCCCGGAATCGACCTGATCCTGCCGGACTTCAGCTCCATCAAGGACCGCCTCGACGACATCGACGGCATCGTCCTGACGCATGGGCACGAGGACCACATCGGCGGCGTACCGTTCCTGCTGCGCGAGAAGCCGGACATCCCCCTCATCGGTTCCAAGCTCACGCTCGCGCTGCTGGAGGCCAAGCTCCAGGAGCACCGCATCCGCCCGTACACCCTGGAGGTCAGGGAGGGGCACCGCGAGCGGATCGGTCCCTTCGACTGCGAGTTCGTCGCGGTCAATCACTCCATCCCCGACGCCCTCGCGGTCGCCATCCGGACCCCGGCGGGCATGGCCGTCCACACGGGCGACTTCAAGATGGACCAGCTCCCGCTCGACGGCCGCCTCACCGACCTGCGGGCCTTCGCCCGGCTCGGCGAGGAAGGCATCGACCTGCTGCTGTCCGACTCGACCAACGCCGAGGTGCCCGGCTTCGTCTCGCCCGAGCGCGAGATCTCCGGCGTGCTGCGCCAGGTCTTCGCCCGCGCCGAGAAGCGCATCATCGTGGCCAGCTTCGCCAGCCATGTCCACCGCATCCAGCAGATCGTGGACGCCGCTTACGAGCACAACCGCAGGATCGCGTTCGTGGGCCGCTCGATGGTGCGGAACATGGGCATCGCCAGGGACCTGGGTTATCTGCGGGTGCCCGCCGGACTGGTGGTCGACGTGAAGACGCTCGACGACCTGGCGGACCACGAGGTGGTCCTCGTCTGCACGGGCTCCCAGGGCGAGCCCATGGCGGCGCTGTCGCGCATGGCCAACCGCGACCACCAGATCCGCATCGTGGAGGGGGACACGGTGATCCTCGCCTCCTCCCTGATCCCCGGCAACGAGAACGCGGTCTACCGCGTGATCAACGGCCTGACGCGCTGGGGCGCCAACGTCGTCCACAAGGGCAACGCCCGCGTCCACGTCTCGGGCCACGCCTCGGCCGGCGAACTGCTGTACTTCTACAACATCTGCCAGCCGAAGAACCTGATGCCGGTCCACGGCGAATGGCGCCATCTGCGCGCCAACGCGGAGCTGGGCGCGGCGACCGGGGTGCCCGCGGAACGCATCGTCATCGCCGAGGACGGCGTGGTGGTCGACCTCATCGACGGCAAGGCGAAGATCACCGGCAAGGTCCAGGCGGGCTACGTGTACGTCGACGGCCTGTCGGTCGGTGACATCACCGAGTCCAGCCTGAAGGACCGCCGGATCCTCGGGGACGAGGGGTTCATCTCCATCTTCGTGGTGGTGGACAGCAGCACGGGCAAGATCGTCAGCGGCCCGAGCATCCACTCGCGCGGCTCCGGCATCGAGGACTCCGACTTCGCCGCGGTCATCCCGAAGATCGACGAGGTCCTCGCGCGCTCGGCCCAGGACGGCGTGGTCGAGGCCCGCCAGCTGCAGCAACTCATCCGCCGCACGGTGGGCAAGTGGGTCTCCGACACCTACCGCAGGCGCCCGATGATCATGCCCGTGGTCATGGACGTCTGACCGTCATCTGGCAGCGGGGGGGGGGGGGGGGGGGGGGGGGGGGGG
>NZ_JBPQTQ010000015.1:0-59125 GCF_051386415.1 Streptomyces sp. URMC 129 | reverse complement strand
CCAGGGCCCGGTTGCCGATCTGGTCGTGGGTCTGGGCGTAGCCCACCAGCCGGTGGGCCGCCGTGGTGGCCCGGCCCAGCGGGCGGCCGTGGCGGCGGCCCCGGAACGCCGAGTAGCCGCCGTCGTGGAAGAACCCGCCGGTCGCCGTCTTGGCCAGGGCGGCCAGCGGGGCGCGCGCGAAGTCGGCGTAGTAGCCCTGCGACTCGCCGGTGAGCGCGGTGTGCAGGGCGTGGTGGTAGTCGTCGTTCCACTGGCCGTGCAGCCCGTGGCCGTTGGCCTCGCGGGGGGCCGTGGTGCGCGGGTCGTTCCGGTCGGACTCGGCGATCAGGAACAGCGGGCGGCCGGTCTCCTGCGCCAGCGCGTCCACCGCCGCCGACAGCTCGGCCAGCATGTGCTCGGCCCGGTCGTCCGCCAGCGCGTGCACCGCGTCCAGCCGCAGCCCGTCGAGCCGGTAGTCGCGCAGGAACGCCACCGCGCTGCCCACGAAGTACGCCCGTACCTCGTCCGAGCCGGGCGCGTCGAGGTTGACCGCCGCGCCCCACGGGGTGTGGTGCCGGTCGGTGAAGTACGGGCCGAACTCGGGCAGCCGGTTGCCCGAGGGCCCCAGGTGGTTGTGGACCACGTCCAGCACCACGCCCAGGCCGTGCCCGTGCGCCGCGTCCACGAAGCGCAGCAGCCCGTCCGGTCCGCCGTACGGCTCGTGCACCGCCCACGGCGCGACCCCGTCGTACCCCCAGCCGTGGCGGCCGGGGAAGGGGCAGACCGGCATCAGCTCCACATGGGTGATGCCGAGCTCGGCCAGGTGCCCCAGCCGCCCGGCCGCCGCGTCGAAGGTGCCCTCGCGGGTGAACGTGCCGACGTGCAGCTCGTACAGCACGGCGCCGGGCAGCCCGCGCCCCCGCCACGGGTGCCGCCAGGCGTGGGCCGTGAGGTCCACCACCGCGCCCGGCGCCTCCGGCCCGTCCGGCAGGCGGCGGGCGCGCGGGTCGGGCAGGACCGGGCCGTCGTCGAGCGCGAAGCCGTACCGCGCGCCCGGCCCGGCCTCCGCGTCCGCCCGCCACCACCCCTCCCGCTCCGGATCGGGCTCCATGGCGGAGGCGTGGCCGGACAGGTGCAGCGTGACGCGCCGGGCGTGTGGTGCCCATACCTGGAAGAGCATGGGCACCATGCTCCGCGCCGGGGCGGTGGCTTGGCCAGTCCACCGCCCCCGGCCGCCGGTCAGGGCGGGGTCATGCAGAAGCGGTGCTGGGTGACCGGGTAGCCCGCGCGGGTGAACGCCGCCGCCATCGGGGCATTGCCGAGGTCGGTGGATGCCGCGATCTCCGTCACCCCCTCGGCCGCCAGCACGTGCGTGCACTCGGCCAGCAGGTCGTAGCCGTAGCCGTGGCCGCGCTGCTCGGGGACGACGCCGATGAAGCCGACGATCGGCTTGGCGTGGTTGCGGGCCGGGACGTGGATGCCGACCAGTTCGCCGCCGGGCGTGAACGCGAGCTGCCACCACGCGCGCGGCGACGGGCACCAGCGGAAGAAGTCCAGCTCCTCCTGGGCGGCGAGCCGGACGCCGCCCGCCTCGACGGTCCGCCGGGCGTGCGCGTCGAGGGTGCCCTCCTGCACGCGGCACAGCACGTCGAGAATGACGTCGTCGTCCGGCTCGGGCCGGAACACCAGGCGTCCCGGCCGCTCGGGCAGGCCGTCGGCGGGGGTCCACAGGTAGCGGAACCGCTCGACCAGCGGCCGGTAGCCCGCCTCCGCCGCCGCCTCGACACGGGAGGCGGCAGCCGCCCGGACGGCGGGGGCGTCCCGCCAGCCGGGCGGCAGAATCAGCTCGTACTCGGCGCGCAGCGGGGTGGTGCGGAGCAACTCCACGGCCGCGGCGCGGTCGGTGTAGTCGAACCAGTCGAGAGCGACGGGCTTGTCGTCGTCGGGGCCGCCCCAAAAGGCGACCCTGGCCACGACGGTGTCGTCGCGCAGGGCGACCCACGTCCACTCGGGACGGTACTGGCCGCCGGCCGCCACGGTCTCGTAGACGTCGAGCGGCGGGTCGAGCAGCGGCCTGCCGAGCAGCGTGGCGTCGGTGAGGCCGGGCATCGAGGTGAACAGCTCCCGCGCCTCGCCCTCGGCGAGCGCGCGGATACGGAAAGCGTCCGTCATGACGGGATCCTCCGGAAAGCGTGGCGCTTCCGGTCAGCCCGTGCAACGCCCGGTCGAGGGGCGGCGGAAGCGCGCGTCAGCGATGAAACTCATGAACCGCATGCTGTCGCCTCCTTCCTCAACGCGTGGGCGTACCGGCACAGTAGCCGACCGTTCCGCCGGCCGTCCACAGCCGGATCTGGACAGGCGCGCGATGCGTCGCGGACAATTCCCCTATGACGTCCGTCGAGTTCAGCGCCCACTCACCCCGCGTCTCGGACGCGGACCGGGAGCGCGCGCTCGACGTGCTGCGCGAGGGCGTGGTGGACGGCCGGGTCTCGCAGGACACGTTCCTGCGGCGGGTCGAGGTGGTGATGACCGCCCGGCTGCACGACGAGCTGTTCGCCGTGCTGCACGACCTGCCCGGGCGGCAGCCGCGGCCCGCGCCGACCGCCGGGTGGTTCGTCGGCTCGGTCGCCAGGCTCGCCGCGCTCCGGCGGCAGCTGCGCCTGGCCTGGCGGTCCGAGCGGCTGCCGCAGCTCCTGCTGCCCGCGCCCGCCCGGGAGGCCCTGACGATCGGCCGCGCGCCGGGCTCCGGGCTGCGGCTGAGCGACGCCAGCGTCTCCCGGCACCACGCCAGGCTGCGCGGCACGGGCACCGGCTGGCTGCTGAGCGACCTCGGCTCGGCGAACGGCACCTGGGTCAACGGGCGCCGCGTCGCGGACACCGTGCCGGTCGGCCCCGGGGACCAGGTCCGCTTCGGCGCCGTGTCGTTCCTGCTCACCGTGGTCACCGCCGACCGCTGAGCCGCTCCGGGCCCCGGGCGCGGCCGGCGACGCCGCGCCGGGTCACCCTGCCGGGGGTTCCTCCCTGATCAGGAGCGCCACCGGGCTGGTGGCGAAGAGGCGCGACAGGGGTGCCGGGCCGGTCGCGGTGCCGCCGCCGAGCAGATCCCGCCAGGAGCCGGGGGGCAGCGGCAGGCGGGTGCCGTCCCAGCCGCCGGTGCGTGCCAGGCGGCGGCTCAGACGGGTGACCGCCGTGACGACCCGGCCGGAGCGGACGAACGCCAGGCAGTGATCGGCGGCCGGGCCCTCGGCGGCCAGCGGCTCGTAGGTGCCCGCCGGGCCGAACCAGTCCGGGTGGTCGCGGCGCAGCCGCAGCGCGCTGGCCGTCAGCCGCAGCTTCTCGGTCGCCAGGTCGTAGCCGGTGGCCGGCGCCCGGTCCAGCGCGGCCAGTTGCGCGATGGGGAGCTGCGGCAGACGGCGGTTGTCCGGGTCCACCAGGGCCAGGTAGTGCCGCTCGCTGCCGCGGTAGACGTCCGGCACGCCCGGCATCGTGAGGTGGAGCAGGGCGGCGCCCAGGACGTTGGCCCGGATCTGCGGGGCCAGCTCGCGGGCGAACTCGGCCAGCGTGTAGTGCGGGGCACCGCACGGGCCGGCCAGCACGAACCGCTCCACCGCCGCCTCGTACGCCGCGTCCTGCTCGGTCCAGCTCGTGTGGAGCCCCGCCTCGCGCACGGTCTTCAGCAGCGTGGCCAGCAGCCGCTCCCGGTCCGGGAAGCCGAGCCCGAACGCGGTCTGCCACGTCGTCCAGGCCAGGTGCGGGTCGGGCGCCCGCACCCCCGCGCGGGCCG
The DNA here is from genome assembly GCF_051386415.1 of Streptomyces sp. URMC 129. NCBI lineage: Bacteria > Bacillati > Actinomycetota > Actinomycetes > Kitasatosporales > Streptomycetaceae > Streptomyces > Streptomyces sp. URMC 129. Next base: position 55,362 of record NZ_JBPQTQ010000015.1, on the reverse strand, counting down.
TCTCCGCGGTCAGCCGGGCGATCATCCGGGCCCAGCCGCCGGGGTGTTCGCTCAGGGCGGCCACGGTGGCCCGGACGTCGCCGCTGCGCTTGGTGTCGTGCGTGGACAGCACGGTGCCGGTCAGCGGCCAGTCCCGCTGGACGCGGGCGCAGAACGTGTGGAACGCGGCGGGCGGCAGCGCCGGGCGGCCCGGGTCGCCGCCCACCTCGGCCGCCGACAGCAGCGGGGCGTAGCGGTAACCGGCCGTGTCCTCCACCGACTTGGCCCGCAGCGCGGAGGACACCTGGGCGAACCGCACCCGGAACGCGGTGCGGTCGGCGCCCTCCCCGAAGCGGCCGAGCGCCAGCTCCCGCACGGTGTCCACCGCCGCCGCCTCCGCGGGCACGGCGAACGCGGTGCGCGCGCCGTCCGCCGCCGTCACCAGCATCGCCTCGTCCACCGGGGACGGCGGCGCGTCGCCGGTGACGTACGGCCGGTACACCGGCAGCCGCACCAGCAGCTCGGACAGCGCCATGCGCAGCGCCCAGGCGGCGTGGTCCCGCAGCCGCAGCTCGGGCACGGCCGCGCAGATCCGGACCGCCAGGCGCGTCAGCGCGTCCCGCTCGGCCGCCAGCTCCCGGCCGATCATCCGGTACGCCGCCCGCCGCACGGTGGCCGCCCACTCGCCGCCCCGGTCCGGCGGGGCGCCGGTGAACACCCGGTAGTGCTCGGTCAGTTCGGCGCAGCCCTCGGGGTCGGTGAACACCGCGTCGATGTGCCGCAGCGCGTCGTAGCCGGTGGTGCCGGCGATGGGCCAGCTCGCCGGGAGCTGCTCGTCGGCGCCGAGGATCTTCTCGGCCACGATCCACGCGCCGCCGGTGCGCTGGTGGAGGCGCCGGAGGTAGCCGCCGGGGTCGGCCAGGCCGTCCGGGTGGTCCACGCGCAGCCCGTCGATCAGCCCCTCGGCCATCAGCCGGAAGATCAGCGCGTGCGTCGCCTCGAAGACCCCGGGGTCCTCCACCCGCACCCCGATCAGCTCCGAAATGGTGAAGAAGCGGCGGTAGTTCAGCTCGGTGCGGCCCAGGCGCCACCAGGCGAGCCGGTAGTGCTGGGCGTCCAGCAGCTCGGGCAGCGGCAGGTGCCCGGTGCCCGGCCGCAGCGGGAAACGGCGGTCGCCGTACCGCAGTTCGCCGTCCGTCACGGTCAGGGCCGCCAGCTCCTCGCCCAGCGGCCCGCCCAGCACCGGCAGCAGCAGCCGCCCGCTGCCCGCGTCCCAGTCGATGTCGAACCAGTCCGCGCGCTCCGCCGCCGGGCCGTCCCGCAGCACCTCCCACAGCGGCGCGTTGAGCCCGGCGTCGGACGGCACGGCCATGTGGTTGGGCACGATGTCCAGCACGATGCCGAGGCCGTGGTCGTGCGCCGTGGCCGCCAGCCGGCGCAGCCCCTCCTCCCCGCCCAGCTCGGCCCGCACCCGGCCGTGGTCGGTGACGTCGTACCCGTGGTCCGAACCGGGCACGGCCTCCAGCACGGGGGAGAGGTGCAGATGCGAGACGCCGAGGGCCGCGACATAAGGGACGATTCCGGCCGCCGCCGCGAACGGGAAGTCCGGCTGGAGCTGCACCCGGTAGGTTGACGTGGGTGTACGTCGCGCTGGCGTCATGGCAACCCTCTGCCCCGACGGCCGCGCGGACAAGCGCAGTTGATTCCGGACTGTGCTGCACACGCGCGCGGTGCCGCAGTAGGCTTCCTTGATCCATCGGCAGGGCGGAAGGTGGTGCAGGCGGTGAGCTCCTCCGGGCTGGAACTGCCCTCGGGAAACGGGGGCGAGACCGCCGAGGCCCAGGCCGGAGCGGTGTCCGTGCCGCGTCCGGTGGAGATCGGGGCCGACCTGGAGTGGACCGCGGAGGACTGGTCCGAGGTACGGGTCCGCGTGGAACGCGCCGGCCGCGCGTACATATGGCTGAACCTGGTGGAGCAGCGGCTGCGGTCCGTGGTCGCCGCCGTGCTGCGCCCGGTGTACGAGCCGGTGCACGGCGCCGAGTGGGAGACGGCCGCCGCGGGACCGACCGGGCAGGAGTGGGTGCAGCGCGCCGCGGCCCTGCGCGAGGTCAGCCGCCGCAAGGGGCATCTGATCGATCCTGCCGATGACACGGTGCTCGCCTTCCTGACCCTTCCGCAACTGCGTGAACTCATGGTGCAGCACTGGCCCTGCTTCGCGCCGTATTTGGACAACCGGCGCGAGCTGGAGCTCACCCTGGACGAGCTGGAGGTCGCGCGCAGCGCCGTCAGCCGCAACCGCGGCATGAGCCGGGCCGTGCTGGAGCAGGCCGAACGCGGCTGCGCCCGGCTGCTGCGCCTGCTGGACTCCGGGGCGCCGCCGTCCGCCGGGCGGCTGCCCACGGACGCCGTGGAACGGCTGATCGGGGACCGGTTCACCGACGTGGCGGGGGTCCACCCCGACCGCGTCCGCCTCCAGCGGCAGCTCCCGCCCGAGGAACTGTTCGCGGGCGCCCGGCGGCTCGACGCCATCGGCATAGGCCTCGGCCTCCTCGTGCAGAACTACCCGGGCCGCCGCCTGGTCCGGCTCGCCGAGAACGGCTGCCGGGTGCGGCTGCTGTTCCTCAACCCGGCCAGCGGCGCCATGCGGCGCCGGGAGCGCGAACTCGGCCTGAAACGCGGCGAGCTGGGCCGCTCCGTGGAGACGAGCATCCTGCACGTGCGCCGGGTGCGCAGCCGGGTCCGCGACCCCGAGGCGTTCGAGATCCACGTCTTCGACGACACGCCGCGCTTCAGCGCCTACTTCGTGGACGCCGACAGCCCCGAGGGCGTCGCCGTCGTCCAGTCCTACCTGCGGCGCAGCCGCGGCATGGAGACACCCGCGCTGGTGCTGCGCCGGGGCGGCCGGGAGATAGTGGCACGCGACGACCCGGCGGCGGACGGCGAGCTGAGCCTGTACGAGACGTACCGCGAGGAGTTCGAGTGGACGTGGGAGCAGTCCCGTCCCGTCTCGTGACCCGGCCGCCCGGGGAGCGCGCGGCCGTTCCGCTCTCCGCGATTCTGCCGAGGGCAGGGACGCCTTCCGGACACCGGACCGGGCCCGGCAGGCTGGCCGCATGAGACTGCTGGTGCTCGGAGGCACGGCCTTCGTCGGCCGCGCGATCGTCGGGGAGGCCACGGCCCGGGGCTGGGAGGTCACCGTCTTCAACCGGGGCAGCGCCGCGCCGCCGCCCGGCGTCACCGCGCTGCGCGGCGACCGCACGGCGGACGGCGGCCTCGCGGCGCTCGCGGCGGGGGAGTGGGACCTGGTGGTCGACACCTGGAGCCACGCGCCGGTCGCCGTGCGGGACGCGGCCCGGCTGCTGGCCGGCCGGGCGCGGCACCTCACCTACATCTCCAGCCGGTCGGTGTACGCCTGGCCGATGGCGGCCGGGCTCACCGAGGACGGGCCGCTGGTGGACGGCTCGCCCGACGCGGGGACCACCGCGTACGCGAACGACAAGCGCGGCGGCGAACGGGCCGCCGTCGCGGCCTTCGGGGCGGAGCGGACCCTCCTCGTCCGCTGCGGCCTCATCCTCGGCCCGCACGAGGACGTCGGCCGGCTGCCGTGGTGGCTGACCCGCGTGGCGCGCGGCGGCCCGGTGCTCGCGCCCGGCCCGCGCGAGCTGCCGCTGCAGTACGTGGACGCCCGGGACCTCGCGATCTGGACCCTCGACGCGGCCGGACGCGGCCTGGCCGGGCCCTACGACCTGGTCAGCCCCTCCGGCCACACCACCATGGGCGAACTCCTCGACACCTGCGTCGAGGTGACCGGATCCGGCGCCGAACTCCGGTGGACCGCGCCGGAGAAGATCCTCGCCGCCGGGATCGAGCCCTGGACCGAGCTGCCGGTCTGGCTCCCGCCCGGCGAGGCACACGACGCGCTCCACCGCTCCGGCGTCGCCAAGGCCCTGGCGGCCGGGCTCCGTTGCCGCCCGGTCGCCGCGACGGTCGCCGACACCTGGGCCTGGGTGACGAGCCCCGGCACCGGGATCCCCGGCCGCCCCGAGCGCTCCCCGGTCGGCCTCGACCCGGAGAAGGAGGCGCGGGCGCTGGGCGTCAGCCCGTGAGCCAGTCGCCGCCCGGGATCGGCGTGCCCGAGGCGCGCAGGCGGGCGGCGAGCGGCGCGGCGGCCAGGTACACCCAGGCGCGGGCCGTGCCGCCGGCCGCCCGCAGCACGTCGACGGCCACCCGCTCGTACACGTTGTCCGGCGCGCCCGGCGCGTACTCCTCCAGCCGGTCCAGCACGGCCAGCACCTCGGCGTAGTGGTCCGGCAGCGGGTGGATCAGCTCGCCGCTGACGACCGCTCCCGCGCCGTCCCCCGGCGCGGGGACCGCGTACGGGTAGCCGGGCCCGTCGTACAGCACCGCGCCCGGCAGCCGCGCCGGCTCCTCGGCCGCCGTCCGGCCGCGCAGCGCCCAGGCGTGGTTGACCTGCCCGGGGCGCAGGGTGCCGTAGACGAAGAACGGCAGGCGCTCCGCCTCCGCCGCCCCCGCCCCTTCCGGCGCTCCCGCCACTCCCATGACAGGCAGGGTAGGACCCCCGCGGTCAGGCGGCGGACGGCGGGGTCACCGGCAGACCGGCCCGGCGCCAGGCCTGGAAGCCGCCGGCCAGGTCGGTCGCGTTGCGCAGGCCGATGGACCGCAGCGAGGCGGCGGCCAGCGACGAGGCGTACCCCTCGTCGCAGAAGACGATCCACCGCACGTCGGTGCCGGTCGCCTCGGGGACCGAGGCGCCGCTGGCCGGATCGCAGCGCCACTCCAGGTGGTTGCGCTCGATGACGAGCGCGCCGGGGATGGTGCCGGACGCGGCGCGCTGGAACGCGGGCCGGGTGTCCACGAGCACGGCGCCGTGCTCGGCGGCGGCGTGCGCCTGGTGCGGATCGAGCCGCTCGAACGTCTCGCGGACGGCGGCCAGATGGGCGTCGATGGTCATGACCGGGATCCCCTGTCAGTGGGCGATGGGTTCGGTGCGGTCCAGCGCCAGCGTGCCGTCCGTGTCCGGGCGGTAGAACGACTGGCTGCTGAGGGCCGGTCCGTAGACGTGGACGCTGACGGCGGGCAACGGGCCCTCGTTGCGCACCTCGTGGATGTACCGGGGGCCGAACGAGCGCAGCCCGCCGATGTCCAGCCGCCGCACCGGGACGGTCCCCCGGCGTCCGGGGGCGGGGAAGGCCCGCTCGGTCAGCGCCCCGTCCACGACGGTGAACGCCCCGGACGAGCCGCCGTGGTCGTGGATCTCGGTGCCCTGGCCGGGCAGCCAGGTCAGCAGCCACACCTCGAAGTGGACCGTGTGCTCCAGCCGCCGGTACCAGCGGTCCGGCCGGGTGAAGCGCACATGCGGTCGCCAGGTGCCCGGGTGGGCGGCGAAACGGCGTGCGATCGCGGCGAGTTGAGCGGGCGAGGTGGACGCGGGAACGGGGGGCGCGGGAACGGAGGGCGCGGCGACGGAAGACGTCGTGACGGAGGGCGCGCCGACGGAAGGCGCGGAGAAAAGCGCGGACATGATTCCTCGGAAACGGTGTGAACGCGGAAGAGGGAACGCGGAAGAGCACCGCACCCGCGGCGAACACCGGGCGCGGTCGTCAGGGACGACCGCGGCGACACAGCGCGCTGGCCACGCGGACGAGGTCCACGTGCCATCGGGAAAAGAAGCGCTTGCTGGTCGGCATGGCGCAACAGTGACAGCGCCGCCCGGCCGAGGTCAAATTCACTTCCCGGTCCGGAAGAAATGCCTTGACGCGCCGACGGCTTGACTGGCATGCTCACATATTGTGAGTCAGGCTGCCTTTCTTGTAGCGCGGCTGCACGTCGATCTCCGACGGCAGGCCAGCGCCATCTGTGCCACCGGTCACTGAACCGCGCCCAGCCGACGTTCTCCCTTCCTCCCACGGGCTTTTCCCTGAGTCTGGTGCCGAAATCCGGCCTTTCCGAGCCGTGTCGTACCAGGTCTCTCTGCCGCGCGGGGCGAATTCGGCTGCCGCCGTCACCGAACGGCCCACGCACAGAAAACATGCTTTTCGCGAAAGGCGACCACCGGCATGACCATCACCGGTTTTCCGCGGGCGGATCCCCGATGACGACGCCCAGCACGACACCCCCGACGTGGCGGCCTGACCCATCCCGAGGAAGGGACCCGATCATGCGGCACCTCACCGCCCTCCCCGACCTGAGTGACCTCTCCGACGTGACCGTCACGCTGGTCCCGGACGCCGCCCAGGAAACGGCGGGGGGCAAGGACAGCCCGGTGCCGCTCGTCGGCTACCTGGTGCTGGCCCCGGCCGGAACCCAGCCGGCCCAGCTCACCGAACTGCTCGCGTCGGCGCGGGCCGCTCCGGCGCCCGTGCCGCCGCCCGTGGCACCCGTGCCGGAGCGCGGCATCGTCGTGGACACCGACAAGCGGTCCGCCGTCGTGGACGGCGCGCCGCTCAGCCTCACCTATCTGGAGTTCGAGCTGCTGGCCCACCTGGTGCGGCACCCGCACCGGGTGTACAGCCGGGAGCAGTTGGTCGCCACCATCTGGGGCTACGGCCCGGTCGGCGACCAGCGCACCGTGGACGTCCACATCGCACGGCTGCGCCGCAAGCTCGGGGCGCCCTACCGCGAGCGGATCGTGACCGTGCGCCGCGTCGGGTACAAGTACGTGCCCCAGGCGGGCTGAAGCGCGTTGCGGAAGCCGCCGGATGGCCCGTCGATCCCCTTCCGGATGCCTTCGAGAGCGGGTCGACCGCCAGGCCACATCGGCACACAAGCGGCCGGGCGTCGCTTTCGGTCACGGCCGGAAGCGTGCCGCTCCCGGCTTCCGCGACGCGCCGAAGGGTCCGTCTGCCCAGGGGCGTCCGGCCGCCCACGCCGTCCGGCGCGTGCGATCCGGCGACGCGGCGGGCGTGCGTGCCCGGGGGTACCGCCCGGCCTCCGGGCCGGGGGAGCGTCGTGGGCAGGGCGGCCTCCGCGAAGACGGGCCCTGGGCACGCGAGGGGACCGCCGCCGGGTCAGCCCGCCAGCAGGGCCGGGCGGTGGCGGTCCCGGGTCTCCGTGTAGCGGCGCAGCAGGAGCGCGGCCAGTTCGGGGGCGGCGCCGAGGACCGGGGCGACCGCGTCGGCCCGTGTCTCGCGGGCGCCGGCCAGGATGCGGTCCGGCAGCCGGCCGGGCGCGATCACGTAGGGGGCCACAGCTACCCGCCGGACGCCGTCCGCGCGCAGCGCGCGGACGGCGTCGGCCGTGGTGGGCGAGGCCGCCGAGGCGAACGCGGGCCGCACCGCGCACCAGCCCGCCGACCGCCGCCAGGCCCGCGCCAGGTCGGTGATCGCGGCGAGCGCCCGCGGGTCGCTGGAGCCCGCCGAGGCCAGCACCACACCCGTCTCCGCCCGGTCGGCGGGGGAGATCCCGGCGCCCGCCAGCCGCCGTTCCAGCGCGGCGGTCAGCAGCGGCGACGGCCCGAGCACGTCCGCCTGCCGGACGGTCAGCTCCGGCAGGCGGGCCGCGCTCTCGGCCAGGACCGCGGGAATGTCGGTCCTGGCGTGGAAGGCACGGCTCAGCAGCAGCGGCACCGCCACGACGTCACGCTCGCCGCGCGCGTGCAGCCCCGCGAGGACCTGCTCCACGCGGGGCACGGTGAAGTCGAGAAAGCCCGTCGCCACCCGCAGCCCCGGTGCGAGCGACCGCACCCGCGCGGTGAGCGCGGACACGGTCGCCGCGTGCCGCGGATCGCGGCTGCCGTGGGCGACGAGGAGCAGGACGGGCGGTTTCACGAGGGCCACGCGGGTGTCACGAGACCCGGGACAGCAGGCCGCGGCTGCGCAGCACGCGCCGCTCCAGCGGGGAGAAGAACAGCAGGTCGATGGCGACGCCGACGATCAGGATGAGGATGATCGTGCCGAGCACGCCCGCCATGTTCTGCAGCGTCCGGTAGGTCTCCATCAACTGCCCGAGCCCGGTGCCCAGGCTCGGCGACTGCACGATCAGCTCGGCCGCCATCAGCGACCGCCACGAGAACGCCCAGCCCTGCTTCAGCCCGGCCAGATAGCCCGGCAGCGCCGCGGGGAGCAGCACGTGCCGCACACTGGTCAGCCCCCGGGCCCCCAGCATCCGCCCGGCCCGCAGGAACAGCGGCGGGATCTGGTCGACGCCGGCCACGATGCCGTTGGCGATGGACGGCACCGCGCCGAGCAGCACCACGGCGTAGATCGCGCTGTTGTTGAGGCCGAACCAGATGATCGCCGCCGGCACCCACGCGATGGACGGCAGCGACTGGAGACCGGTCAGGATCGGCCCGATCGCGGCCCGTACCAGCTTCACCCGGGCCACGAGCAGGCCCAGCGGGGTGCCGATGCCGACGGCGATCAGGAAGCCGAGGATGCCGCGCGAGATGCTGGTCCAGATGAACTCGAAGAGGGTGCCCTCGGTCCACATCTCCTCGTACTCGGCCCAGACGTCGCCCGGACTGGGCAGCAGGTAGTCCTTCTGGACATCGGCCCAGTACACGAGCTGCCACACCAGCAGCACGAGCGCCACCGCGACCAGCGGCGGCACGATCTTGGTCAGGACGACACGGCCGACGGGCGTCCGTTCGGTGCCGCCGCCGGTCTCCAGCGCGTCGAGGCCGGCCTCCAGCCCGGCGAGGTCGGGCTGCTTGCTGACCGGACCGCCGGGGGAGGCCGTCTTCGTGGTCGACTCACTGCTGGCCATGGCGGCGGATCTCCTCCCGGAGTCGTTCGGTGATCTCCACGGAGAGCGCGGAGACGGCGGAGTCCTCGATGCGGCGCGGCTGCTCGATGTCGACGCGCCACTCGTGCGCGATCCGGCCGGGCCGGGAGGACAGCAGAACGACGCGCTGCGCCAGCCGCACGGCCTCCCGCACGTTGTGCGTGACGAACAGCACCGAGACGCCGGTCTCGGTCCAGATCCGGGTCAGCTCCTCGTGCAGCACGTCCCGGGTGATGGCGTCGAGCGCGGCGAACGGCTCGTCCATCAGCAGCAGATTGCTGGCCTGGGCGAGCGCCCGGGCGAGCGCGACGCGCTGCCGCATGCCGCCGGACAGCTCGTGGACGCGCTTGTGGTAGGAGCCCTGCAGCCGGACGAGGGCGAGCAGCCGCTCGGCCTCGGGGCGGCGCTCGCCCTTGGGGACGCCCCGCAGGCGCAGGGCCAGCTCCACGTTCCTGCCCGCGGTCAGCCACGGGAAGAGGGCGTGGTCCTGGAACATCAGGGCGGGGCGCCCGCCGGGGACCGAGATGGTCCCGGCGGACGCCGCGTCGAGCCCGGCGGTCAGGTTCAGCAAGGTCGACTTGCCGCAGCCCGACGCGCCGAGCAGGGTGACGAACTCTCCAGGGGCGACATCGAGGCTGATGTCGTCCAGTACGAGCTGCTGCTTGCCGGCACGGCCGAAGGACTTCGACACGTGGTCGAAGCGGACCGCGTACTCGGCCGTGTCGGTGGTGCTTTCCCGTTCCGTCTTCTCGAGGGCGATGGCCATCGGTGTCACCTCCTGGGTGGTCGTCCGGCGGGTGTTACTCGACGCCGAGACCGGCGTCGTCGGTGATCTCCGGCAGGTTCTCCTCGGCCAGCACCCGGTTCAGGATCGACAGGTCGTAGATGCCCGTCAGGTCCGTCTCCTCCAGCAGGCCCGCGGCGACCGCGTGCTCGGCGCCGGTGGCCAGCGTGGTGGCCAGCGGGTCGTAGGTGAACGTGACGTGTTCGAACGCCGGGTCGAGGATCTCCGCCGGGAGCTCACTGCCGCCGTCCAGGGAGCCCAGCGCCGCGTTGAACTCGGTCTTGGCCTCCTCCGGGTTCTCGTTGATCCAGGCGGTGGTGCGGACCACGCCGCGGACGATGGCCTCGACGACGTCCTCGTGCTCGGCCAGGAACTCCTGGGAGGCGATGACGTGGGTCGTCACGTACTGCCCGCCCTCCCACAGCTCGCCCTCGTCCAGCAGGGTCTCGGCGCCGCCGGCGACCAGCTTGGAGGCCGTGGGCTCGGGGACCCAGGCACCGTCGATCTCGCCGCTGTCGAACGCGGCGGGGATGTCCGCGTTCTGGATGCGCAGGACGGAGACGTCGCCGGTGCCGGACTCCGCGTCCACCTCGTAGCCCTGCTCGGTCAGGTAGTTGAGCAGCGCCACGTCCTGGGTGTTGCCGAGCTGCGGAGTCGCGATGTCCTTGCCCGCCAGGTCGTCGAGGCCGCTGATCTCGTCCGGGTTGACCACCAGGGAGGCGCCGCCGGAGGCCGCGCCGGAGACGATGCGCAGGCTCTCGCCGCCGGACTGGGCGAAGCCGTTGATCGCCGGGTTGGGGCCGATGAACGCCACGTCGATCGAGCCCGCGTTGAGCGCCTCGATGGTGGCGGGGCCGGCGTTGAAGATCTGGGGGGTCACCTCGGTGCCACCCAGCTCCTGCTGGATGAGGCCGCCCTCCTGGAGGCCGACGACGGCGGTGGCGTGCGTGAGGTTGGCGAAGTACCCGATCGCCACCTCGTCGGTGGACAGGGCCTCACCGCCGGCGGTCGCGTCGCCCGACGGGTCCGAGCCGTCGTCGTCGGCGTCGGAGCCATAGCCGCAGGCGGCCAGCGCGCCGAGGAGCAGGGGAAGCGCCGCCGCGGCTCTGAGGAGGCGGCGGGCTGGTCTTATGGCAGGCGCGTGCGAACGAGCGGTGTTCATGATGGAGTCTCTCTTCTCGGAAAGGCTGTGTCGGTGCGGGCAGGGACGTCGGTCAGCGCTGTCGGGTCAGCGCACCGCACAGGGCCCCATGCCGCCCTCGCCACTGCCGAGGGCACCGCTGCCTATCCGTCCGCCTTCCTTGGCGAACGTCGAGAAGACGTCGTCCGTCATGGTCAGAAGTCCCACCCATCCGTGTCGTCGTCGGGTGCCGGCGCGGCGGCGCCCCCGAAGGCGTCGCCGGCCATGCCTGCCGTGAGGGTCGCGCCGTCGGCCGGATCGATCAGCAGGAACGATCCGGTCGAGCGGGAGTCCGCGTAGGCGTCCATCGCCAGCGGCTCCGAGGTGCGGATCACCACGCGGCCGATGTCGTTGGGCAGCAGTTCGCCCGGCTCGGCGTGGTGGGAGAGGTCGTCCAGCGTGAGGCGGGACGGGATCTCCTTGACGATGGCCTTGACCGTGCGGGTGGCGTGCTTCAGCAGCACCCGGGCACCCGGGGTCAGCGGCCGGTCGTGCAGGTGGCAGACGGTGGCGGTGATGTCCTGGGACGGGGTCGCGGCGCCGTCGGCCGGGGCGATCAGGTCGCCGCGCGAGATGTCCAGGTCATCGGTGAGGGTGAGGGTGACCGACTGCGGCGCCCAGGCGGCGTCGACGGACTGGCCCAGGACGTCGATCCGCTCGATGACGCTGGTCCGGCCCGAGGGCTGGACGACGACGCGCTGCCCGACGCGCAGCACACCGGAGGCGATCTGTCCGGCGTAGCCGCGGAAGTCGGGGTGCTCGGCGGTCTGCGGCCGGATGACGTACTGGACCGGGAACCGGGCGGGGTCCGCGGTCGGGTCGTGCGTGACGGGCACGGTCTCCAGGTGCTCCAGCACGGTCGGGCCGGGGTACCAGTCCATGGCAGCCGAGGGGGTCACCACGTTGTCGCCCGCCAGCGCCGAGATCGGGATCGTGGTGATCTCGGGGACCCCGAGGGAGGCCGCGTAGGCGGTGAACTCCCCGGCGATCCGGGCGAAGGCGTCCTCGGCGTAGCCGACGAGGTCCATCTTGTTGACGGCCAGCACGACGTGCGGCACGCGCAGGAGCGCGGCGACGGCGGCGTGGCGGCGGGTCTGCTCGACCACGCCGTTGCGGGCGTCGACCAGGATGATGGCCAGCTCGGCGGTGGAGGCGCCGGTCACCATGTTCCGCGTGTACTGCACGTGCCCGGGGGTGTCGGCGAGGATGAACCGGCGGCGGGGGGTGGCGAAGTAGCGGTAGGCGACGTCGATGGTGATGCCCTGCTCGCGCTCGGCGCGCAGGCCGTCGGTGAGCAGCGCGAGGTCCGGGGCGTCCTGGCCGCGGTTGCGGGAGGCCAGCTCCACGGCCTCCAGCTGGTCGGCCAGCACGGACTTGGAGTCGTGCAGCAGCCGCCCGACGAGGGTGGACTTGCCGTCGTCGACGGAGCCCGCGGTGGCGAAGCGCAGCAGCGCGGTGCCGGTGGCGTCGGCCGGGTTGGCGGCGTGGGTGGGGGCGGGGGTCGTCATCAGAAGTAGCCCTCGCGCTTGCGGTCCTCCATGGCGGCCTCGGAGAGTTTGTCGTCGGCGCGGGTGGCGCCGCGTTCGGTGAGGCGGGAGGCGGCGATCTCGGCGATGATCTGCTCGATGGTCTCGGCGTCGGAGTCGACGGCGCCGGTGCAGGACATGTCCCCGACGGTGCGGTAACGGACGAGACGCTGTTCGAGCACTTCGCCGTCCCGGGGGCCGCCCCAGTCGCCGGGGGCGAGCCACATGCCGTCGCGGTGGAACACCTCCCGCTCGTGCGCGTAATAAATCGCCGGGATCTCGATCTTCTCGCGGGCGATGTACTGCCAGACGTCGAGTTCGGTCCAGTTGGACAGGGGGAAGACGCGGACGTGTTCGCCGGGGGCGTGGCGGCCGTTGTAGAGCTGCCACAGTTCGGGGCGCTGGCGGCGGGGGTCCCAGCCGCCGAACTCGTCGCGCAGGGAGAACACGCGCTCCTTGGCGCGGGCCTTCTCCTCGTCGCGGCGCCCGCCGCCGAAGACGGCGTCGAAGCGGTGGGTGTCGATGGCGTCGAGCAGGGGGACGGTCTGCAGCGGGTTGCGGGTGCCGTCGGGGCGCTCGCGGAGCTGTCCGCGGTCGATGTAGTCCTGGACGGACGCGACGTGCAGGCGCAGGTGCTGCTGGGCGACGACGCGGTCGCGGTAGGCGATGACCTCGGGGAAGTTGTGCCCGGTGTCGACGTGCAGGAGGGAGAAGGGCAGTGGCGCGGGGGCGAACGCCTTCAGCGCCAGGTGGAGCATGACGATGGAGTCCTTGCCGCCCGAGAAGAGAATGACCGGGCGTTCGAACTCCCCGGCCACCTCACGGAAGATGTGGACGGCCTCGGACTCCAGTACGTCCAGATGCGACAGGGCGTACGCGCTGCCGCCGGCGGTCTCGCCGGTCCTGCGCACGGTGACGGTCATGCCGCGCTCCTTTCGTCTTGTCGTGCGTGGTTCACAGGAGTCCCCGGTCGCCCAGCAGGGCGTACAGCGCGTCCGCTGACTCCTCGACGGATTGTTCGTGTGCGGCGATCCGCAGGTCTGGGTCCACCGGCTCCTCGTACGGGTCGTCGACCCCGGTGAGCCCGGACAGCTCGCCGGCGGCCTGCCGGGCGTACAGGCCCTTGACGTCCCGGACCGAGCACACTTCGACGGGCGTGGCCACGTGCACCTCCACATAGCCGGTGCCCGCCGTCTGGTGGCGCTTGCGGACCGCCTCGCGGCTGTCCGCGTAGGGGGCGATGACCGGCACCAGCACCTTCACGCCGTGGGAGGCGAGCAGTTCGGCGACGAAACCGATGCGCTGGACGTTGACGTGGCGGTCCTCGCGGGTGAAGCCGAGACCGGCGGAGAGGAACTCCCTGATCTCGTCCCCGTCCAGGACCTCGACCCGGTGGCCCTCGGCCGTCAGCCGTGCCGCCAGCGCGCGGGCGATGGTGGTCTTGCCCGCGCTGGGCAGGCCGGTGAGCCAGATGGTGGCGCCCTGCCGAGTCTCGCTCATCTCCCGCTCGCTCCCTCGTCGTTCTCGCTGTGCCGGTGGTGTGGTGGCGTGGTGTGCGTCGTCCATGGCGGATCTAGGCGTGCAGTCCGCACTCGGTCTTGCCCAGGCCGGCCCAGCGTCCGGCGCGCGCGTCCTCGCCCTCGGCTATGCGCCGCGTGCAGGGGGCGCACCCTATGGAGGCGTAGCCGTCCTGGAGGAGCGGGTTGGTGAGCACCCCGTGCTCCGCCACGTAGGCTTCCACATCCGCCTGCGTCCAACGGGCAATCGGGGAAATCTTCACCTTTTCCCGCCTGGCGTCCCATCCGACCACCGGAGTATTCGCACGTGTGTAGGACTCGTCACGGCGGAGCCCGGTCGCCCAGGCGTCATACGGGGCGAGCCCCGCCTCCAGCACCTTGACCTTGCGCATCGCGCAGCACAGGTCGGGGTCGCGGTCGTGCAGGCGCGGGCCGTACCGCGCGTCCTGCTCGGCCACGGTGAGCTCCGGGGTGAGGGTGACGACGTTCACGTCCATCACGGCGGCGACGGCGTCGCGGGTGCCGATGGTTTCCACGAAGTGGTAACCGGTGTCCAGGAACAGGACGTCCACGCCCGGCAGCGCGCGGGAGGCCAGGTGGGCGACGACGGCGTCCTCCATGGAGGACGTCACGCACAGCCGGGAGCCGAACGTCTCGGCGGCCCAGTGCATGATGTCGAGCGCCGGGGCGTCCTCCAGCTCGCGGCCCGCCCGCTCGGCGAGGGCGCGCAGCTCCTGAGCTCTATGGGACTCCCTGGTGGTGGCGGTGGTCATGATGCCCCTTCTCTCAAGCTCTCTCAGCGGGCTTCGCCGCCGCGGTCGGCGGCGGCGGGGCGCGCGAGCCCCTTGGCGAGGAGGCCGAGGAACGACAGCCGGAAGGCGCGGTTGCAGGCCGCGCACTCCCAGGCGCCGTGCCCCTCCTCGTTCGGACGCAGGTCTTCGTCCCCGCAGTACGGGCAGTAGAACGGGGCGGCCCGTTCACTCATGACAACTCACTCATGACAGAGACCCTTCGTCGGCACGCGCGGCCCACTGAGCGAAGCGCTCGCCGTCCGCTCGTTGTTCCTGGAAGGCGCGGAGCACTCGTTCGACGTAGTCGGCCAGGCCCGCCGCGGTGACCTTCAGGCCGCGGACCTTGCGGCCGAAGCCGGGCTCCAGGCCGAGGGAGCCGCCGAGGTGGACCTGGAAGCCCTCCACCTGCTCGCCGTTGTCGTCGGTGACGAGCTGGCCCTTGAGACCGATGTCCGCGATCTGGATACGGGCGCAGGAGTTGGGACAGCCGTTGATGTTGATGGTGATCGGCTCGTCGAAGTCCGGCAGGCGGCGCTCCATCTCCTCGATGAGCCAGGAACCCCGGCCCTTCGTCTCGACGATGGCGAGCTTGCAGAACTCGATGCCCGTGCAGGCCATGGTGCCGCGCCGGAACGCCGAGGGCGTCACCATGAGGTCCAGCGCCTCCAGGCCCTCGGTGAGGCGGGCGACCTGGTCCTCGGGCACGTCCAGGATGAGCATCTTCTGCTGGACCGTCGTGCGCACCCGCCCCGAGCCGTGCGCCTCGGCCAGGTCCGCGATCTTGGTCAGGGTGGTGCCGTCCACGCGGCCGACGCGCGGGGCGAACCCGACGTAGAAACGGCCGTCCTTCTGCCGGTGCACGCCCACGTGGTCCCGCCAGTGGTGGACCGGCTGCTCGGGCGCGGGGCCGTCGATCATCTTCCGCAGCAGGTACTCGTCCTCCAGCACCTGGCGGAACTTCTCCGCGCCCCAGTCCGCGACCAGGAACTTGATCCTGGCCCGGGTCCGCAGCCGCCGGTACCCGTAGTCGCGGAAGAGGGAGACGATGCCCTCGTGGACGTCGGCCACCTCGTCCAGCGGCACCCAGGCGCCGAGCCGGACGCCGATCTTCGGGTTGGTGGACAGGCCGCCGCCGACCCAGACGTCGAAGCCGGGGCCGTGCTCGGGGTGGACGACGCCGACGAACGCGACATCGTTGATCTCGTGCGCCACGTCGAGCAGCGGCGAACCCGAGACGGCCGTCTTGAACTTGCGGGGCAGGTTCGAGTACGCCTTGTTCCCCACGACCCGGCGGTGGATCGCCTCGATGGCCGGGGTGCCGTCGATGATCTCGTCCTCGGCGATACCGGCGACCGGCGAGCCGACGATGACGCGCGGGGTGTCGCCGCACGCCTCGGTGGTGGACAGGCCCACGCCCTCCAGGCGCCGCCAGATCTCCGGCATGTCCTCGATGCGGATCCAGTGGTACTGGACGTTCTGCCGGTCGGTGATGTCGGCCGTGCCGCGCGCGAACTCCTGGGAGATCTCACCGACGACGCGCAACTGCGCGGTGGTGAGCTGCCCGCCGTCGATGCGGACCCGGAGCATGAAGAACTCGTCGTCCAGCTCCTCCGGCTCCAGCACCGCCGTCTTGCCGCCGTCGATGCCCGGGCGGCGCTGGGTGTAGAGGCCCCACCAGCGCATCCGGCCGCGCAGGTCGCCGCCGTCGATGGCGTCGAAGCCCCGGTGGGCGTAGATCGTCTCGATGCGGGTGCGGACGTTGAGACCGTCGTCGTCCTTCTTGACCTGCTCGTTGCCGTTGAGCGGCGTGAAGTGCCCGGCCGCCCACTGGCCTTCGCCGCGGTGGCGGCTTGCCTTGCGGCGGGTCGGGGCGGGCTTCTTCGCGGAGTCGGACATCGTCAGATCTTTCTGCGGGCAGCAGCAGGGGCGGCTCCGGCGGGACGGCCGCGGCGCTGCGGACGTCGGGGCGGAGTCATGCGAGGTCAGGTGCGGGGCGCGCGCCCGCGCACGAGGGGGAGGGGGGACAACGGGGCTCGGCGGTCCCGCGGCTCTCAGGACACCGGACAGATGGCGCTGGACATTCGACCGAAGTCGACATCGCGCCGACTCACCAGGGCAATTCCAGCTCGCTGCATGACGGCAGCGTGGCACGCGGTGACGCGCGAGTCCACCGTTGTCCACAATGTGGACGAAGCTGTCCCGTTATGTGAGATCTGTGAGATGTCCGTCACATGTGGTGTCCGGCCCCTGGCCATGGCCCGGGAGCGGCCCGTACCGGCTCGTCCTCGACGGTGGTGGCGAACACCCGGAAGCCGCGCCGCCGGTAGTTCTCCAGCGCGAACGGGCCGTCCTTGCTGCACGTGTGCACCCACACCCGCCGGGTCGGCTCCCGGCCGGGCCAGCGTTCCGCGAGGTCCCAGGCCCGCGCGGTGCCGAACGACAGCAGCGGGCCGCCGATGCCCCGGCCGCGGAACGCCGGGAGCAAACCGAAGTAACTGATCTCGACGGCGCCCTCGTCCTGCGGATCCAGCTCGACGTACCCGGCGGGCGTCCCCCGGTCGTACGCCACCCACGTCTCCACGCCCGGCCGTTCCAGGAAGGCGCGCCACTGTCCGTAGTCCCAGCCGAGCCGGTCCGTCCAGTGGATGTCTCCGCCGACCGCCGTATACAGGAAGCGGCTGAACTCCGGGCTCGGCACCTCGGCCCGGACCGTCCGCACCGTCCCCTCGGTGCCGGTGCCGGTGCCGGTGCCGGACGGGAGGTCGGCGGGCGAGGTCTGCTCCAGCGACCAGGTGGTCACGCTGACGGTGCCGGGGGCGGAATCGTTCACCCGGGCATTGTCGCCCATGCGCCGCGACCGGCCCCGGGCGCGTGGGCCCGGGGCCGGTGGGGGGATCGCGGGGCCGGAAGGGATCGGTGAGGATCGGTAAGAGGGGGTCGGGTCAGACGGCGAGGAGCCGCGACATCAGCTCCCGGTACTCCAGCAGCAGGGTCCGGCGCTCCTCGGTGCCGAGGGAGGCGTTGCCCTGCCAGTGCTCCCGCAGCCGCCCCCGGCTCTCGGCCAGCCGGTCCGCGAGGCAGGTCATCGCCTCGTCCAGCAGGGTGTCCGCCTGCGCGACGGCCCGGTCGGGGCTGTCCACGAAGCCGACGACCGCGCTCTGCAGCCCGGCCCGCAGCCGCTCGGCGTCCTCCGGCGGGAAGAGCGCGCCGTCGCGCACCTCCACGCCGACGCCCTCGTCCGCCGTCGGCCCGCCCGGCGGGACCGGCCCGAGCCCCGGCTCCGCCGGGTCCCCGGCCGCCCGCGGCACCGTCCCGTACTCCTCCGCCTGCTTCGCCATCACACACCGCCCTTCGTCGTGGCGTCCGAATGCCGCACGGTGCCCGGAAGGCGCAGGCGCACGGTCCGCCCGCCGGCGCCGTGCGACCGTGCCGTCCGCCGCCCGCCGTGCTGCTCCGGGCCGGAGGCCAGCAGTTCCCGGAACAGGTCGCGGGCGCGCAGCACGGCCTCGCGCAACTCCTCGGTGGTCGGCCCGCCGGTCCCGTCCGCGCGGACCGACTCGCCCGGCCGGGCCAGGGCGTGCACCCGCCGGTATCCGTCGACGAGGCGCGGGTGGTGCACCGACAGCGCGGCGACCTGGTCGTCGTACGAGTCGGACGGGAAGCCCCGGTCGTGGACGAGGCGGGTCAGCAGGTGGTCGGCCTCGATCACCGCCGCGCCGGGCGAGTCGACGAACCGTTCCTGCACCCGCGTCCACCTGATCTCGTACTGTTCGCGCTCGCCGGCCGCCAGCGGGCGCTCCCGCAGCCCGCCGTGCCGCCGCAGCCGCTCGGCGAGCTCCTTCTTCGCCGCCTTGGCGTCCCCGCCGTGGTGTGCCAGGGTCCGCTCGTACTCCGGCCCGAAACGGCGCTGGAGCCGCCCGTTGCCGACGCCCCCGCGCGGCAGGCCCACCAGGAGTCCGACGAGGACGACGGCGACGACCGTCACGGCCAGGATGATGATCGCTGTGGTCATGACTTCCCTTTCGCAGAGAACTCCTCGTACGGAGATCCGCTCGTGCGAGGTTTGTCACGACATCGCGTAACCCGATGAACGGGCGCCAAACCCGGCGCGGTTACGCGCCGTCAACGGGCCAGGCCCGCGCCACGATCGCCCGCAGGTCGGTGCCGTGCGGCAGGGTGCCGAACGCGCCGCCCCAGTCCCCGCCCAGCCGCGACGCGCAGAACGCGTCCGCCACCGCCGGTGGCGCGTACTGCACGAGCAGCGCGCCCTGGAGCACCAGCGCCAGCCGCTCCACCAGTCGGCGCGCCCTGGCCTCGATGCCCTCCAGGTCCGACAGCTCGCCCAGCAGCGCCTTGATGGCGCCGTCCAGCCGGTGGTCCCCGCCGGCCGCCTTCCCGACCTCCGCGAAGTACGCGTTCAGCGCGCCCGGCTCCCGCCGCAGCGCCCGCAGCACGTCCAGCGCCTGAACGTTGCCCGAGCCCTCCCAGATCGAGTTGACCGGGGCCTCGCGCAGCAGCCGGGGCATGCCCGACTCCTCCACATAGCCGTTGCCGCCCAGGCACTCCAGCGCCTCGGCCGCCAGCCAGGTGCAGCGCTTGGTCACCCAGTACTTCGCGGCGGGCAGCGCCAGCCGCAGCAACTGCCGCTCCGCCGCGCTGTTCCCGGCCGCCCCGTCGCACGCCGCCGCCAGCCGCATCGCCAGCACGGTCGCCGCCTCCGACTCCAGCGCCAGGTCCGCCAGCACGTTCCGCATCAGCGGCTTGTCGATGAGCGGCCCGCCGAACGCCTCCCGGTGCGCGGCGTGGTGCGTCGCCTGCGCCACCGCCTGCCGCATGATCGCCGCCGAGCCCGTCACGCAGTCCAGCCGGGTCGCGCCGACCATCTCCAGGATCGTCGGGATGCCGCGCCCCTCCTCGCCCACCCGCCAGGCCGTGGTGGTGCCGTCGAACTCGACCTCGGCCGACGCGTTCGACCGGTTCCCCAGCTTGTCCTTCAGCCGCTGGATACGGAACGCGTTGCGGGTGCCGTCCGGCAGCACGCGCGGCAGCAGGAAGCACGTCAGCCCGCCCGGCGCCTGGGCCAGCACCAGGAAGACGTCGGACATCGGCGCCGAGCAGAACCACTTGTGCCCGGTCAGCGCGTACGTGCCCGGCTCGGCCAGCGGCTGTGCGCGCGTGGTGTTGGTCCTGACGTCCGAGCCGCCCTGCTTCTCCGTCATCCCCATCCCGGCCAGCACACCCGCCTTGCCGAGCGGCGCCCGCAGCCCCGGCTCGTACGCCCGCGAGGTCAGCAGCGGCTCCCACTGCCGCGCCAGCTCCGGCTCGTGGCGCAGCGCGGGCACCGCCGCGTGCGTCATCGACACCGGGCAGCCGTGCCCGGCCTCGACCTGACTCCACACCAGGAACCCGGCCGCCCGCCGGAGCTGCCCGTCCGGCCGCGACCAGGCGTCCGTCAGCCCGGCCGCGACGGCCCGCTCCAGCAGCCGGTGCCAGGCCGGGTGGAAGTCGACCTCGTCGACGCGGTGCCCGTAGCGGTCGTGGGTCCGCAGCACCGGCGGGTGGGCGTTGGCCAGCGTGCCCCACTCCTGGGCCTCGGCCGACCCCGCGGCGCGGCCCAGCGCGCTCAGCTCCGCCGTCGCCTCCGCCGCGACGCCCGCCCCGACGTGCCGGGCGAAGGCCTCGGCGAGGGCGGCGTCCTGGCCGAAAACGTCGTAATCGACCAGGGGCGGAACCTGGTTGGTCACCGAGTGGGTGCTGGCGGTCATACCGCTACGGTAGGAGCGCGGGCGCCAGGTGACCAGCCCCGGCTCAACGGGTGTTGTCCGACCCGTTGCGGCGGGAAAGGGATCTAGTACAGTTGGGCGGTCTCAGTGGCGGCAGGGGAGCGTACATGGGCCTGAATCTGAGCGTGAACGATGCCGTCGGTTCCGGCTCCAGAACGACGCGCGACCTCGACCTCCAGCAGAGCGGGCCGACCGTCCCGCGCATGATCCTCGGCGCCCGGCTGCGCCGCCTGCGCGAGGCCCGCGGCATCACCGGCGCCGAGGCCGGGCACCGGATCCGTGCCTCGCACTCCAAGATCAGCCGCCTGGAGATGGGCAGGACCGGCTTCAAGACCCGGGACGTCGCCGACCTGCTGACGCTCTACGGCGTCACCGACGAGTCCGAACGCGCCACCCTCCTCGCCCTGGCCCGGCAGTCCAACACCCCCGGCTGGTGGCACGTCTACCACGACGTGGTGCCGAGCTGGCTCAACGTCTACCTCGGCCTGGAGCAGACCGCCGTCGTCATCCGGGGCTACGAGCTGCAGTTCGTCCCCGGGCTGCTGCAGACCGAGGAGTACGCCCGCGCCCTGCTGACGCTCGGCCCCGAGGACACCCGCGACCGGATCGAACGCCGCGTCGCGCTGCGGATGGCGCGCCAGCAGATCCTGCACCGGTCGCAGCCGCCGCACCTGTGGGTCGTGATCGACGAGGCGGCGCTGCGCCGCTCGATGGGTGACGCCGGGCTGATGCGGCGCCAGCTCGACCACCTGCTGAACGTGTCGGAGCTGCCCCACGTGACGATCCAGGTCGTCCCCTTCACGGTCGGCGGCCACGCGGCGATCTGCGGCCCGATCACGGTCCTGCGCCCGCCGGGCGGGGAGCTGCCGGACGTGGTGTACCTGGAACAGCTCACCGGCGGGGTGTACCCGGACAAGCCGTCCGAGATAGAGCAGTACCGCCACACGATGAACCGCCTGGTGGTCGAGGCAGAAGCCCCCGCGGCCACCCGCGACTTCCTGTACCGCCTCCGCCGCGACACGTAGCCCCGCTCTGCCCCGCCCCGCCCTGCTCGGGCGCGCTCGGCGGCGGCCTCGTGAGGGCGGTGCCGGTGCCGGTGGGCCATGCCGGTCACCGTGGGACGCGTTGGCACTCCGCCGGCTGCGGACACCTGCGGGGCGGTCGGTCGCCGCCGCCCGCGGCGGCGTGTCGTGGCGGCCTCCCGAAGCGATCCGGTGACGGCGCGGCGGCACGGGCCGGATGCCCGGTCAGCCCCCGGGCGGGGGTGTCCGCCCGTTGGTGGTCTGTCCGGGGCGGACTCCGGCGGTGGTTCGGCCGTCGTCGCGCATGGCGGTGTCGTGTCGTGGCGGGCTTTCCGGTGCCTCCTCGGGCGGGGTTGTCCGGTGTCCGCCCGGTGGCGGTCGGGCCCGAGGCCCGGTCAGCCCCGGTGGTACGGGGCCCCGCTTCTGTTCCGGTGCCGCCCGGCGGGACTAACCGATGGGGGGTTCGTGCTGTATCCGGTGGGCCCGGGCCGGCGGTGATCGCTCACAGCGAACAGCGCCGGGGGCCGGGAACAACCCTCTCCCTCCCAGCATTGAGTCGATGTAACTCAACATGCCTGCCTAGGGAGAGGTCATGACTTCATCGTTCGAGGTGCTCACCCTGCCGGTCCTGCCTCTCGACGGCGAGGTGGTGCTGCCGGGGATGGTGGTTCCGCTGGAGCTGTCCGACTCCGAGGTGCGGGCCGCCGTCGAGGCGGCGCAGGCTGCCGCGGCGCGGGGGGAGAAGCCCCGGGTGCTGCTCGTGCCGCGCGTGGACGGGACGTACGCCCGGTTCGGCGTGCTCGGCCGCGTCGAGCAGGTCGGGCGGCTGGCCGCCGGTGACCCGGGTGCCCTCGTCCGCGGTCTGCGGCGGGTCCGCATCGGCTCCGGGACCACCGGGCCGGGCGCCGCGCTGTGGGTGGAGGGGACGGTGGTGGAGGAGACCGTTCCCAGCCCCCTGCCCGGCGCGGTCGCCGAGCTGGTCAAGGAGTACAAGGCGCTCACCACGAGCTGGCTCCGCAAGCGCGGCGCCTGGCAGGTGGTGGACCGGGTGCAGCAGATCGAGGAAGTCGGCCTGCTGGCGGACAACGCCGGTTACCTCCCCTTCCTCACCGCCGAGCAGCGCCTGACGCTGCTGGAGACCACCGAGCCCGTCGAGCGGCTGCGGCTCGCCATCAAGCTCCTCAGCGACCACCTCGCCGAGGAGGACGTCGCCGAGACCATCGCCAAGGACGTCCAGGACGGAGTCGAGAAGCAGCAGCGCGAGTTCCTGCTCCGCCGCCAGCTCGACGCCGTGCGCAAGGAGCTGGCCGAGCTCAACGGCGACGCCGCCGACGAGGGCCAGGACTACCGCGCCCGCGTCGAGGCCGCCGACCTGCCGGAGAAGGTGCGCGAGGCGGCCCTGAAGGAGGTCGGCAAGCTGGAACGGGCCTCGGACAACAGCCCCGAGGGGAGCTGGATCCGCACCTGGCTCGACACCGTGCTCGAACTGCCGTGGAACACCCGCACCGAGGACTCCTACGACATCCCCGGCGCCAAGTCCGTGCTCGACGCCGACCACGCGGGCCTGGAGGACGTCAAGGCCCGCATCACCGAGTACCTCGCCGTCCGCAAGCGGCGCGGCGACCGCGGTCTCGGGGTCATCGGCGGCCGGCGCGGCGGCGCGGTGCTGGCCCTGGTCGGGCCGCCCGGCGTCGGGAAGACGAGCCTCGGGGAGAGTGTGGCGCGCGCCATGGGCCGGAAGTTCGTCCGCGTCGCCCTCGGCGGCGTCCGCGACGAGGCCGAGATCCGCGGCCACCGGCGCACGTACGTCGGCGCGCTGCCCGGCCGGGTCGTGCGGGCCATCAAGGAGGCCGGTTCGATGAACCCGGTCGTGCTGCTGGACGAGATCGACAAGGTCGGCAGCGACTACCGGGGCGACCCGGCCGCCGCCCTGCTCGAAGTCCTCGACCCGGCGCAGAACCACACTTTCCGCGACCACTACCTGGAGGTCGAACTCGACCTGTCCGACGTGGTGTTCCTGGCCACGGCGAACGTCCTGGAGGCCATCCCGCAGCCGCTGCTCGACCGCATGGAGCTGGTGCGCCTCGACGGCTACACCGAGGACGAGAAGGTCACCATCGCGCGCGGCCACCTCGTTCCCCGGCAGCTCGACCGCGCCGGGCTGACCGGCGAGGAGGTCGTCATCGAGGACGGCGTGCTGCGCAAGCTCGCCGGCGAGTACACCAGGGAGGCGGGCGTCCGCGGCCTGGAGCGCACCATCGCCCAGCTGCTGCGCAGGATCGCGGCCCGCGCCGAGCTGGCGGAGGTCACGCTGCCGTTCCGGGTCACCGAGGAGAAGCTGCGGGACCTGATCGGCCGCCCGCACCACACGCCCGAGGCGGCGCAGGAACCGGCCGCGCGGCGTACGGCGGTGCCGGGCGTGGCGACCGGTCTCGCGGTCACCGGCACCGGCGGCGACGTCCTCTACATCGAGGCGTCCCTGGCCGACCCGGAGACCGGCGGCGCGGGACTGACCCTGACCGGTCAGCTCGGTGACGTGATGAAGGAGTCCGGCCAGATCGCCCTGTCCTACCTGCGGTCGCGCGGCGCCGAGCTGGAGCTGCCGGTGGGCGACCTGAAGGAGCGCGGCGTGCACCTGCACGTCCCGGCGGGCGCCGTGCCCAAGGACGGGCCGAGCGCGGGCATCACCATGACGACCGCGCTGGCCTCGCTGCTCAGCGGCCGGCAGGTGCGGCCCGACGTGGCGATGACGGGTGAGGTCTCGCTGACCGGGCGGGTGCTGCCGATCGGCGGCGTGAAGCAGAAGCTGCTCGCCGCCCACCGGGCGGGGCTGACGACCGTGATCATCCCCCAGCGGAACGAGCCGGACCTGGACGACGTGCCCAAGGAGATCCTGGACACGCTGGACGTCCACCCGGTCACGGACGTCCGCCAGGTGCTGGAGCTGGCCCTGACCCCGGCCGGTACGGAGGCGGTCGTCGCGGCGGCCTGACCCCGCCCCGCGCCGGGGCTCGGGGCACCGCGCCGCGCGCCCGGCCGGGCGCGTAGTCTGCTGCGCCATGAGTCCTTCGATCGCGAAGACGACGAGCGTCGACAAGCCCCGGCTGCTCGACTTCGTCCGCGCGCGCCACCGCGCGATCCTGCTGACCCGGCGGGCGGACGGCTCCCCGCAGGGGTCCCCCGTGACCTGCGGCGTCGATGCCGAGGGGCGGCTGGTCGTCGCCACCTACCCCGAGCGCGCGAAGAGTCACAACGCCCGGCGGGACGCCGGGGTCAGCGTCATCGTCCTGTCCGACGACTGGGACGGCCCCTGGGTCCAGATCGACGGCACCGCCGAGGTGCTGGACGTGCCGGACGCGGTGGAGCCGCTGGTCGAGTACTACCGCACGATCGCGGGCGAGCACCCCGACTGGGGCGAGTACCGGGCGGCGATGCTGCGGCAGGGCAAGTCGCTGATCCGCGTCACCCCCCACCGCTGGGGCCCGATCGCCACCGGCGGCTTCCCCGCGCGGCTCGCCGGCACGTAGACCGCGGCGCGAAGCCTGGCCGTACGCCGCCCCGTAAACCGCCGCGTCCGATTTCCGCCAGTGCCCGGCCTCCCGGCCCGGCACACTGGACCGCGTGATGGACGATGACAGCAGGTACGAGGCGGTGCGCAGTCGCGACGAACGCTTCGACGGGGTGTTCTTCACGGCCGTGCTGACCACCGGCATCTACTGCCGGCCGAGCTGCCCGGCGACCACGCCGAAGCGGCGGAACGTCCGTTTCCTCCCCTCGGCCGCCGCCGCCCAGGCCGCGGGTTTCCGCGCCTGCCGACGCTGCCGCCCGGACGCGGTGCCCGGCTCGGCCGAGTGGAACGCGCGGGCCGACGCCGTGGGCCGGGCGATGCGGATGATCGCCGACGGCGTGGTGGACCGCGAGGGCGTCGCCGGGCTCGCCCGGCGGCTCGGGTACAGCGCCCGGCAGGTGCGGCGGCAGCTCACCGCCGAACTGGGCGCGGGCCCGGTCGCCCTGGCACGGGCGCAGCGCACGCACACCGCCCGCATCCTGCTCCAGACGACGGACCTGCCGATCACGGAGATCGCGTTCGCGTCGGGGTTCTCCAGCGTCCGGCAGTTCAACGACACCGTGCGGGCCGGTTACGACCTGACCCCGTCCGGGCTGCGCGCCGCCGCGCCGTCCCGCCGCCCGGCCGGCCCGGCCCGCCCGGCGGGGGTGCCGCTGCGGCTCGCCTACCGGGGACCGTACGCGGCGCGCGAGGTCTTCGACTTCCTCCAGCGCCGCGCGATCGCCGGGATCGAGGAGGTGCTGGGCGCGCCGGGCGCCAGGACGTACCGGCGCTCGCTCGCCCTGCCGCACGGCACGGGCGTGGCGGAGGTGACCGAGTCCGCGGGCGCGCCCGGCGCCCGGTGGCTGGACTGCCGGCTGCTGCTGGCCGACCCGCGCGACCTGACGACCGCCGTGCAGCGGACGCGGCGGCTGTTCGACCTCGACGCGGACCCCTACGCGGTGGCGGAACGGCTCGGCGGCGATCCGTTCCTCGGCCCGCTGGTCGCCGCCCGCCCCGGGCTGCGCTCCCCGGGCGCCGCCGACCCGGAGGAACTGGCGGTGCGCGCGGTCCTCGGCCAGCAGGTCACCGTGGCCGGGGCCCGCGCGCTCGCCGGGACGCTGGTGGCGGCGTACGGGAAGCCGCTGCCCGCGCCGGACGGGGGGCTCACCCACGTCTTTCCCGAGCCCGCCGCGCTGGCGGAGGCGCCGCTGACCGAACTCGGCATGCCGGAGAGCCGCCGCCGGACCCTCCGCACGGTGTGCGCCGCGCTCGCGGACGGCGCCGTGGCGCTCGGCCCGGGGGCGGACCGCGACGAGGCCGAACGCGGGCTGCTCGCGCTGCGCGGCATCGGCCCGTGGACGGCCGGCTACATCCGGATGCGGGCCCTGGGCGACCCGGACGTCTTCCTGACGGGCGACGCGGGCGTCCGTCAGGGCCTGCGGGTCACCGGCGCCCCCGCCCGCGCGGCGGAGGCGTGGCGCCCGTGGCGCTCCTACGCGCTGCACCACCTGTGGAACGCGACCAACGCGACCAACGCGACCAACGCGGCCAACGCGACGAACGCTGTGAACCCGACCCGTCCGACGACCCCGGAGAGGCCCTGATGCTGTACACCACCCACCCCAGCCCGCTCGGGGACCTGCTGATCGCCGGGCCCGAGCCGGGCACCCTCGCCTCGGTCACCGTCCCGGGCCAGAAGGGCGGCGCGACGATCGGCGCGGACTGGCGGCGCGACGACGCGGCGTTCACCGCGGCGACGCGCCAGCTCGACGCGTACTTCGCGGGCGAGCTGAAGGAGTTCGCCATCCCGCTGGCCCCGCGCGGCTCGGAGTTCCGGATCCGGATCTGGGCGGCGCTGGACCGCGTCGCCTACGGCTCGACCGTGACGTACGGCCAGCTCGCCGCGCTCGCCGGGCTCTCTCCCCGCGCGGTCCGCGCGGTGGGCGGCGCGGTCGGCGCCAACCCCCTGACGGTGATCCGCCCCTGCCACCGCGTCATCGGCGCCGACGGCTCCCTGACCGGCTACGCGGGCGGTCTGCCCCGCAAACGCCACCTGCTGACACTGGAGGGCGTCCTGCCCGCCGGGGGTTAGCCGGACCGGCCCGCCCGCGCGGCGCGCACGAATGCCCCGGCCGCCGGGGAGCCGGTGGCCGGGGCATCGGGGATGTGGTGGTCCGCCCGCTCAGCCGAAGGAGCGCTCGATCCGGGCCAGCTTCTCCTCCAGGGAGTCCAGCCTCGGCGCGGCCTGGGACATGGACGTCGGGTCCAGGGAGTCCTCACGTCCGCCGCGGGAGTCGTCCGGGGTGGCGTGCAGGGCGCGGCGTGGGTAGCCCGCTTCGAGGGCGGCGGGCTCGCTGGGCGCCGGGGCCTGGGCCGGTGTGCCCTGGCCCAGCATCCGGTGCTCGCGGCCCAGCGCCCGCATCCGGGCGCGCTCCAGCTTGCGCTGCTCGCGCCGCACGGTGCGCTGCTCGTCCTTCTTGCGGCGCTCGTCGCGGACCTCCTCGACGGCCTCGTCCAGCGTCCGCACGTTCTCCAGCAGCATCAGCGACCAGGCGCCGAACGTCTCGCGCGGCGCCCGCATCCAGCGGACGAAGCGGATCTGCGGCATCGGGCGCGGCACCAGGCCCTGTTCGCGCAGCGCGGTCCGGCGGGTCTGCTTCAGCGCGCGGTCGAAGAGGACGGCGGCCGACAGGGACATGCCCGCGAAGAAGTGCGGGGCGCCCGCGTGCCCGGCGCCGCGCGGCGCGTGCACCCAGTTGAACCAGGCCGCGGCACCGGCGAACAGCCACACCAGCATCCGCGAGCCCATCGAGGAGTCGCCGTGGCTGGCCTCGCGCACCGCGATCACCGCGCAGAACATCGCCGCGCCGTCGAGGCCGAACGGCACCAGGTACTCCCACCCGCCCGACAGGTCCAGGTTCTCCCGGCCGAAGCCGACCAGGCCCTGGAACGACAGCGCCGCGGCCACCCCGGCGCAGCAGAACAGCAGCGTGTAGGAGGCGGAGGCGTAGATGCGCTCCCGGCGCCGGCGTGACGCCTCAAGGCGCTCCCAGGAGTCCGACTCCGCGCCGGCGTGCTTGGGAGCCTTGCGGCCACGGGTCAACAGCGCGACGGCCGCCAGGAATCCGAGCAGCAGCACCGCTGCCGCGAGCACCCAGCTGAATTCTATGTCCGTCGATGTCATACGGGTATGCCCCTCGCCTGGGTGTGCCTTCGCGGTGCGATCGCGGTGCCTTGTGGTGATCCTGTGGTGGCTGTGCCTCTGCCGAGCATCGTGATGCTAACCGAGGTCCCGCCAGCATGATTTCGGGTGGAATCACGCCAACGGATGATATTCCGCGGAAAGTTGCGTCGGGGGGAAGGGAATCTGTTATCAGCTTGCGGCCAGCCTGATAACTCGCTCGGCGTCGCAGGTGCGGGGGCAGGTGACGCAGGTGTCCTGGGGCCGCAGCGTGTAGTACATGCAGCAGCTCGCCCGGTCCCTGGTCCGCAGCCGCTTCCCGTCGGGCCCGGTCAGCTCGCGGAACGCGGCACCGCGCGCGAACGGCGCGGTGGAGCCCGGCAGCAGCAGTCCGGCCTCGGTCATCGCCCGCTCCTCCTCGCCGACGAGGCTGCCCATGTACCAGAGCGCTTCCACCAGTTCGTCGGTCGCCGCGCCCCACAGCGCGCGCGGCCCGCGCCGCATGTGCGGGCCGAACGCCGCGAGAATCGGCCCGAAATGATCGGCGGCGGCCCGCCGCACGGCGGCGCGCAGCGCCTCGTCGCCGTGGACCACGCGCGCCAGCGGGTGGCTCGCCGCCGGGTCGTCGGGCAGGCAGGTGAACGCGGTGGCGCGGACCGTGACCCGGCCCTCGCCCGGGTTGAACGAGACGTCGTCGGGCGTCAGCCACGGAACGCGGCGCAGCAGGAAGTACGGGAAGGTGAACAGGACGGCGGCCGGCCAGGCGTAGCGGTGGAGCGCGAAACCGGCGACCACGTCGGGCCGGGCGCGGGTGCCGTACTCGGCCCGGAGCCGTTCGTCGTTCCTGGCGAGCAGCTCGGCCAGGGCCGGGCCGCCGGCCGCCAGCTCGCTCGCCCGCGTCCACCCGTCGCCGTGCCGCGGCGCCTCCTCGCTGACGCGCAGCGCGGGCATCACCTCGGCGACGCGGGCGAAGGCCGGTGCGAGGGGCGTGGTCCGGGCGAGGGCGGGCACGTTCATGAGCCACCGTTCTGGATCGAATGCCGACCGTGGACAGGTAAGGCTTACCTTACCCGAGAGGGCGCGGGGGTGTGCCGGAGGGGCGAGTGCCCCTAGGGTGGCGAAACTGAACACCGTTGACACACAGGCGGGATGGGACGGAGCGACGGATGAAGCCCACCCGAACGGACTCAGCCGTACCGGTGCCGTCGCCGGACACGCTCCGGGCCGGACGGCGACCCGGCCCGCGCCCGCTGCCCGAACGGCACTCGGTGCGCGACCAGGTGCTGGCCGCGCTGCGCGAGGCCCTGGCCCGCGGCGAACTCGCCCCGGGCGAGACGTACTCGGCGCCCGTGCTCGCCGAGCGCTACGGCGTGTCGGCGACGCCCGTGCGGGAGGCGATGCAGCGGCTGGCCAGCGAGGGCGCGGTGGAGATCGTGCCCAACCGGGGATTCCGCGTCGCCGGGCGCAGCGCGCGCGACATGGCCGAACTGGCCGAGGTGCGCGCCGCGCTGGAGGTGCCGGCCGTCATGCGGCTGGCCCGCGCCCTGCCGCCGGAGCACTGGGACGGGCTGCGCCCGCTGGCCGACGCCACGGTGCGCGCCGCCGCGGCGGGCGACCGGGCCGCGTACGCGGAGGCGGACCGCGCCTTCCACCGGGCGCTGCTGGAGCCGACCGGGAACCGCCACCTGGTCGCGGTCGCCGAGGACCTGCACCGCAGGGCCCAGGCCCCGGCCGCGCACGGCGCGCTCCCCGACGCGGGCGAACTCCTCGCGGACGCCCGGGAACACCTGACCCTGCTCGACACCCTCCGCGCCGGCCACCACGCGGAGGCGGAACGCCTGGCCCTGCGCCACCTGACGCCCCCGGCGCAGCGGGAGTCACCGCCGCGGCCCCCGTCCGGCGACTGACCGGACCGGCCCGCCGGGCGGCTCAGGGTGCCGGGTCGAAGGCGGGGGCCAGCCAGCGGGGGACGCCGCCCAGGGCCCGGTGGAGGCGGAACGCCTCCGCGCGCAGCCGCTCCGCCTCGGGCTCCGGCCGGACCTCGGCCAGGGAGACCAGGGCCGGGGCGATGCCGACCAGGAAGCCGGTCTCCTCGCGCAGCCGCAGGGATTCCGCGAAGCCGTTCCGCGCCTCCGCCAGGTCGCCCGCGGCCAGGGCCAGGGCCGCCAGGTGGCGCCAGGTGCAGGAGGCGAGCAGCGCGTCGCCGTGGCCGAGGGCCGCGTTGTGGGCGCGGCGGAACCCGGCCTCGGCGGCCTGCGGGTTGCCCGTCACGTGCTGGGCGACCAGCCCGCGCCGGAAGTCGAGCAGTGCGCGGCCGGGGGAGTCCGGCGCCAGCAGCGCTGCGGCCCGGCCCAGCGCGGCGCGCGCCTCGTCGGCGCGGTCGCGCACCCGCAGCAGCGTCGAGGCGTACGCCAGATAGCCGCGCTCGCACGCGGCGGTGCCCCGTTCCTCGTCGTCCAGGGACATCGACTCGGCCGCCCGCAGGGCCTCCTCGGCCCGCTCCCAGCCCTCGCCGGTGAACATGCAGCGCTCCGCCAGCAACTCGGCGCGCACCAGCGCCGCCCACGGTTCCGTCCTGGCGGGCTCGTCGAGCAGCGCCGCGGCCTCGTCCCAGCAGCCCCGCGAGCGCAGCCGCCACACGGCGCCGTCCGCGACAACCGCCCCCGCCGCCCGAACCTGATGGGGTACGGCGGTTTCCGTCACATGGCCTCCTGGGGGCACGTTGTCGAGCCGGTCGTCCGTGATGTGAGTGCATCTCAGCACGAGCGGCCCGGCCCGGCCAAGAGGGGTGCGTGAAACACTTCACAAACCGGCCGCGTCAGCCGATCGGTCTTGCCGCGGTCGCGGGCCCGTGCCCCGGCGACCACGATGGGCGCCATGGACCGGATAGCCGGATACGGCACAGCCGACAGCCGAGCCGAGGCGCGCGGCGCCGTGACGCCGCGCGCCGCGCTGCTCGTCCTCGGCGTGCTGCTGCTCCACCTCGCGTTCATCGCCTCCTACCTCGGCGCTCTCCACGATCCGGAGCCCGACGGCGTCCCCCTCGCGGTCGTCGCGCCCGACGACATGCGCGACCGGCTGGTGAGCCGCCTCGACGCGCTGCCCGGCGGGCCGCTCGACCCGGACCACCGGGCGAAGGACGCCGAGGACGCCCGGCGCCAGGTGGAACGGCGCGATGTCGACGGCGCGTTGATCGTGGATCCCGGCGGCACGGCCGACATCCTCTACGTCGCCACGGGCGGCGGCTCCTCGCTCGCGCAGGCGCTGACCGACGTGGTCCGCGAGGCGGAGGCGGCCGAGCAGCGGTCCGTGACCGTGGAGGACGTCGCCCCGGCCGGCGAGCGGGACAGCCGCGGACTGTCGGCGTTCTATCTGATCGTCGGCTGGTGCGTGGGCGGTTATCTGTGCGCGGCGGCCCTCGCCGTCAGCGCCGGTGCCCGCCCGGCCACGGCCGGGCGGGCGGTGCGGCGCCTGGTGCTGCTCGGGGTGTACGCGGTCCTCGCCGGGCTCGCCGGAGCGGTGCTCGCCGGGCCGGTGCTGGACGCGCTGCCGGGGCGGGTGCTCGCCCTGGCCGGGCTCGGCGCGCTGGTGGTGTTCGCGACCGGGGCGCTGACGCTCGCGCTCCAGGGGCTGATGGGGATCATCGGCATCGGGGTCGCCCTGCTGATCGTGGTGGTGCTGGGCAACCCCAGCGCGGGCGGCCCCTACCCGTATCCGCTGCTGCCGCCGTTCTGGCAGGCCATCGGCCCGGCGCTGATCCCCGGCGCGGGCACGTGGATCGCGCGGTCCATCGCGTACTTCGACGGACGGGCCGTCCTCGGGCCGCTGCTGGTGCTCACGGCCTGGGCGGTCGCGGGGGCCGTGTGCACCGTGCTGTTCGCCAGGATGCGCGGCGGCCCGCGTTCGTCGCTGGACGAGCTGAGCTTCCAGTAGGGCGGCACCGGCGAGGGCCTGGCGGCGCGTCAGCTCATCCGGAGCGCCAGGAAGAAGTCCAGCTTGTCCTCAAGACGCGTCAGGTCGCGGCCGGTGAGCTGCTCGACGCGTCCGATGCGGTAGCGGAGGGTGTTGACGTGCAGGTGCAACCGGGCGGCGCACCGGGTCCAGGAGCCGTCCGCCGCGAGGAACGCCTCCAGCGTCGGCACCAGTTCGGCCCGGTGCCGCCGGTCGTAGTCCCGCAGCGGCTCCAGCAGCCGCGCGGTGAACGCGCGCCGCACGTCGTCGGGGACGAACGGCAGCAGCAGCACGTGCGACGCCAGCTCCCCGTGCCCGGCGCCGGACACCTGCCCCGGCCGGGCCGCGGCCACCCGCAGCGCGTGCCGGGCCTCCTCCAGCGCGCCGCGCAGGCCCTCCGCCGAGGGCACCGCCGCGGACACGCCGAGCGTCAGCCGCCCCTCGCCGCCGAGCCCCGCGGCCAGCACCTCCCGGACCGGGCCGAGGACCGTCTCGGCGCGCAGCGGCCCGCCGCCGCCCCCGGCGACCGTGGCGCTGTCACCGTCCTCCGCCCGGACGGGCACCAGCGCCACGGCCTCGCCCCCGCCGTGCGCCACCGCGGCGCCCGCCTCGTGCGCCCCGGCGTCCGTCAGCAGTTCCTCCAGCAGGGCGCGGCCCACCGGCCCGGTGTCGAAGTCCGCGTCCGGCCACGTCACCCGGGCCGTGACCACCTGCCACCGCACGGCCGCCGGGCCCGGCACCGGCCCCGGCGCGGCCACCCGCAGCCGGGCGGCGACCTCGGCGGGCGGCGCGCCGGAGGCCAGCAGGTCCAGCACCTCCTGCGCGAGCCGCCGCGGCACCGCGCGGGTGGCCTCCCGGCGGTCCCGCTCGGCGGCGATGAGCTGGGCCACGCCGTCCAGCAGGTCCAGCCGCTGGGCCGGCCAGTCCCGCGCGTCCGCCCGTACGGCCAGCAGCCAGTCGGACAGCAGCGTGCGCCGCACGTCGCCACCCGTTCCGGCGCGCACGGGGAAGAGGGAGTAGACGACGCCGTCCACGACCGCCCGGTACGGGCCGCGCCGGCCCGTCCGCGCGGCGGTGAGCTGGTGCGCGGCCAGCTCCGCGCCCAGGCCCCCGGGCAGCCGCTCCTGCCGGGCTGCGGCGAGGGGGCGCCCGGTCGCCGACAGCAGCCAGGCCCGCAGGTCGAGGTCGGAGGCGAGGAGGTCGAGCACCGCCCGCGGGCCGCCGCCCGCCGGGCCGGCGGACATCAGCCGCCGGTGCCGTGCCACCACGGCGGCCAGGTCGCCGGCCCGTTCGCCCGAGACCTGCCGGACGACGTGCTCGGTGATCTCCGCGAAGCCGACCTCCTCGGCCACCGCGAACAGCGGCAGCCGGTGCCGCGCGCAGGCCGCCGCCAGGTCCTCGGGCACCGCGCCGAACTCCGCCTCGCCGGCCGCCAGCGCGGCCACGCCCGCGTCGGCGAGGATGCGCACGAAGGGCTCGGAGTCCTCCGGGCCGCGCCACCAGGCCAGGCCGGTCAGCACCAGCTCGCCGCCGCGCAGATAGCGGCTGGGGTCGCGCAGGTCGGTCGTCATCACACCGCGCACGCGCCGGCCCAGTCCGGCGGTGCCGCTGAGCAGCCGCAGGCCGAGGTGCCCGCTCTCCAGCAGCGCGCTCAGTCGCATCGCGGTTCCCGTCCCTGTTCTCGTGTTCGTGCTCGTGTGTCCCCGGTGTTGCGCGTCCGCTGCCGGACGGTTGCCGGTGCCGCTTGTTCGTATGAATCTACAAGAATGGAGAGAAGCTCGGTCCGGTGCTTCGGCCCATCCGTGACTGCCGGGGGCGGCCATGATCCCGGTGTACTGGGACAGGGCCGGTCCGTCCGCCCTGTCGTGGTGTTGTCGTACGAGCGGGAGAGCACACAGATGGAATTCCTTCGCCCGGCCGGCTGGGAGGAGGCGCTCGCGGCCAAGGCGGCGCACCCCGACGCCGTGCCCCTGGCGGGCGGCACCGACCTGATGGTCGAGCTGAACTTCGACCACCGCCGCCCCGAGCGGCTGCTCGACCTCTCCCGCGTCCGGGAGCTGTACGAGTGGGAGAACGGCGCGGACACGGTACGGCTCGGCGCCGCCGTCCCGTACAGCGCCGTCATCGAACGGCTCAGGCCCGCGCTGCCCGGCCTCGCCCTGGCCGCCCACACCGTCGGCTCCCCGCAGATCCGCAACCGCGGCAGCGTCGGCGGCAACCTCGGCACCGCCTCCCCGGCCGGCGACGCCCACCCGGCGCTGCTCGCCGCCGGGGCCCGCGTGGAGGCGGCGTCGGTGCGCGGCACGCGGCTGATCCCCGTCGAGGAGTTCTACACCGGGCCCAAGCGCAACGCGCTGGCGCCCGACGAGCTGATCCGCGCCGTCCACATCGACGTCGCGGACGGCCCGCAGCAGTTCGCCAAGGTCGGTACCCGCAACGCGATGGTCATCGCGGTCTGCGCGTTCGGCCTCGCCCTGCACCCGGCCACCCGGACCGTGCGCACCGGCATCGGCTCGGCCGCGCCGACCCCCGTCCGGGCGCGGGAGGCCGAGGACTTCCTCGGCGGCGTGCTGGCCGAGGGCGGCCACTGGGACACCGGCCGGCCCGTCCCGCCGTCCGCCGCCCGCCGCTTCGCGGAGCTGGCCGCGGCGGCCTGCGCGCCCATCGACGACGTGCGCGGCAGCGCGGACTACCGCCGGCACGCGGTGGGCGTGCTCGCCCGCCGCACCCTGCACTGGACCTGGACGGCGTACGCCGGGAACGAAGGAGGCGCACGGTGCGCGTGAACCTGACCGTGAACGGCCGCCCCCGCACGGCCGACGACGTGTGGGAGGGCGAGAGCCTGCTCTACGTGCTGCGCGAGCGGCTCGGCCTGCCCGGCGCCAAGAACGCCTGCGAGCAGGGCGAGTGCGGCTCGTGCACCATCCGGCTCGACGGCGACCTGGTGTGCGCCTGCCTGGTGGCCGCCGGGCAGGCCGAGGGCCGCGAGATCACCACCGTCGAGGGCCTGGCCGCCGAGGACGGCCGGCTGGCCCCGATCCAGGAGGCGTTCGTGGCGGCGGGCGCCGTCCAGTGCGGCTTCTGCACCCCCGGCCTGCTGATGGCCGCCGACGACCTGCTGACCCGTGTCCCCGACCCCGCCGACGCCGACATCCGCGAGGCGCTCTCCGGCAACCTGTGCCGCTGCACCGGCTACGAGAAGATCCTCGACGCCGTCCGCCTGGCCGCCGCCAGGACGGCAGGCGACACCGGGCCGGCAGGCGGCGCCGGGCCGGAAGGGACGGCCGGGGCATGAGTGTCACCCGCGCCCCCGAGGGGCTCACCCAGCGCGGCGACACCGGCGGCGGGACCGGCGGCATCGGGGAGTCCACGCCCCGGCCGGACGGCGTGCTGAAGGTCACCGGCGAATTCGCGTACTCCTCCGACCTGTGGCACGAGGACATGCTGTGGGGCCACACCCTGCGCAGCCCGCACGCCCACGCCCGCATCGACGGCATCGACATCTCCGCCGCCCTCGCCGTGCCCGGCGTGCACGCCGTCCTCACCCACGACGACCTGCCCGCCGCCACCCACTACGGGCTGGAGATCCACGACCAGCCGGTGCTGGCCAGGGACGTCGTCCGGTACCAGGGCGAGCCGGTCGCCCTCGTCGCCGCCGACCACCCCGAGACCGCGCGCCGCGCCGCCGCCCGCATCCGCGTCGCCTACACCGAACTGCCCGTCGTCCACGACGAGGCGAGCGCCACCGGCCCCGGCGCGCCCGTGCTCCACCCCGGCCGCGCCGACCACCACGCCGCGCACGCGCCGCACCCCAACATCGTGCACCGCCAGCCGATCCGGCACGGCGACGTCGCCGCCGCGGCCCCCACCGCCGATGTCGTCGTCACCGGCACGTACGAGGTCGGCATGCAGGACCAGGCGTTCCTCGGCCCCGAATCCGGGCTCGCCGTGCCCGCCCCGGACGGCGGCGTCGACCTCTACATCGCCACCCAGTGGCTGCACGTCGACCAGCAGCAGCTCGCGCCCGTCCTCGGCCTGCCGCGGGAGAAGGTCCGGCTCACCCTCTCCGGCGTCGGCGGCGCGTTCGGCGCCCGGGAGGACCTGTCCATGCAGGCCCACGCCTGCCTGCTGGCCCTGCGCACCGGACGGCCCGTCAAGATCGTCTACAACCGCCGCGAGTCGTTCTTCGGGCACGTCCACCGCCACCCCGCGAAGCTGTCCTACGAGCACGGCGCCACCCGCGACGGCAAGCTCGTCTACGTCAGGGCCCGCATCGTCCTGGACGGCGGCGCCTACGCCTCGTCCTCCCCGGCCGTCGTCGGCAACGCCGCCTCCCTCGGCCTCGGCCCCTACGAGGTGCCGCACGCCGAGGTCGAGGCCCTCGCCCTCTACACCAACAACCCGCCCTGCGGCGCGATGCGCGGCTTCGGCGCCGTCCAGGCGTGCTTCGCGTACGAGGCGCAGATGGACAAGCTCGCCGCCGCCCTCGGCATGGACCCGGTGGAGCTGCGGCAGCGCAACGCCATGAGCGAGGGCTCCGTCCTCCCCACCGGCCAGGTCGTGGACTCCCCGGCCCCGGTCGCGGAGCTGCTGCGCCGCGTCAAGGCCAGGCCGCTGCCGCCCGAGCGGCAGTGGGAGACCACCGGTACCGGCGGCACCCGCGCCACGGACGTCCGGGCCCTGCCCGGCGGGCTGTCCAACACCAGCCACGGCGAGGGCATCGTGCGCGGCGTCGGCTACGCGGTCGGCATCAAGAACGTCGGCTTCTCCGAGGGCTTCGACGACTACTCCACCGCCCGCGTCCGCCTGGAGACCATCGGCGGCGAGCCGGTCGCCACCGTCCACACGGCGATGGCCGAGGTCGGCCAGGGCGGCGTCACCGTCCACGCGCAGATCGCCCGCACCGAACTGGGCGTCACCCAGGTCGGCATCCTCCCCGCCGACACCCGGGTCGGCTCGGCCGGCTCCACCTCCGCCTCGCGGCAGACCTACATGACCGGCGGCGCCGTCCGGAACACCTGCGAGGCGGTCCGCGCGGAGGTGTTGCGGCGCGGCGCGGCCCGGTACGGCTGGGCCGCGCCGGAGCGGCTGCGGCTGGAGGGCGGCAAGGTCGTCACGGCGGACGGCGAGGTGCTCGCCGCGCTCGCCGACGTCCTCGGGGATGAGGCGATCGACATGGAGCTGGAGTTCCGGCACCGGCCGACCCAGCCGTTCGACCCGGAGACCGGGCAGGGCTTCGGCCACGTGCAGTACTCGTTCTGCGCCCACCGCGCCGTCGTCGAGGTGGACACCGACCTCGGCCTGGTCAAGGTCATCGAGCTGGCCGCCGCCCAGGACGTCGGCAAGGCGATCAACCCGCAGGCCGTCGTCGGGCAGATCCACGGCGGCAGCGTCCAGGGCCTGGGGCTCGCGGTGC
The DNA here is from genome assembly GCF_051386415.1 of Streptomyces sp. URMC 129. NCBI lineage: Bacteria > Bacillati > Actinomycetota > Actinomycetes > Kitasatosporales > Streptomycetaceae > Streptomyces > Streptomyces sp. URMC 129. Next base: position 17,940 of record NZ_JBPQTQ010000015.1, on the reverse strand, counting down.
TGGAGGAGATCGTCGTCGGACCGGACGGGAGGATCCGCAACCCGTCCTTCACCGACTACCTGATCCCCACCATCCTCGACACCCCCACCATGCCGGTCGACGTGCTGGAACTGGCCGACGAGCACGCCCCCTACGGGCTGCGCGGCGTCGGCGAGGCGCCCACCCTGTCCTCCACCCCGGCCGTGGTCGCCGCCATCCGCCAGGCCACCGGGCGTGCCCTGACGCGCGTCCCGGTCCGGCCCGAGCACATCGTCGCACCGGCGTAGGACAGGGGGAACGGCCATGCTGGACATCGCCGCCGAGCTGCTCGCCTGGTGCGACGACGGGCGCGACTTCGCCGTGGCCACGGTCGTCGCCGTGCACGGCAGCGCCCCCCGCCCGCCGGGCGCGGCGCTCGCCGTGGACGCCGGGGGCACCGTCGTCGGCAGTGTCTCCGGGGGCTGCGTGGAGGGCGCGGTCTACGAGCTGTGCCAGGAGGCCCTGGCGACGGGCGCGGTCCGCACCGAGCGCTTCGGCTACGGCGACGACGCCGCGTTCGCCGTCGGCCTGACCTGCGGCGGCGGCATCGAGGTCCTGGTGACCCCGGTGCTCGCCGGCTCCGCCGCCCGGCCGGTGCTCGCCGCCGCGCTCCGCGCCGTCGCCGAGGACGGCGCCGTGGCCCTGGCCCGGGTCGTCGCCGGGCCGGAAGACCTGCTCGGCGGCGCCCTGCTGGTGCGGCCCGACGGCACCCGGCACGGCACGCTCGGCGGCCCGCCGGCCCTCGACGGGACGGCCGCGGCCCAGGCCGCGGCCCTGCTGGAGCAGGGCCGGACCGGCACCGCCGACGTCGCCGCCGAGGGCGGCCGGTGCGGCGAACCGGTCACCCTGCTGGTGGAGTCCAGCGTGCCGCCGCCGCGCATGCTGGTCTTCGGCGCCGTCGACTTCGCCGCCGCCCTGGTGCGGGCCGGGGCGTTCCTCGGCTACCGGGTCACCGTCTGCGACGCCCGGGCCGTCTTCGCCACCCCGGCCCGGTTCCCCGGCGCCGCCGAGGTGGTCGTGGACTGGCCGCACCGCTACCTGGACACCCAGCGCCTCGACGCCCGCACCGTGGTGTGCGTGCTGACGCACGACCTCAAGTTCGACGTGCCGCTGCTCACACGCGCCCTGCGCCTGCCGCTGGCCTACGTCGGCGCGATGGGCTCCCGCCGGACCCACGCCGACCGGCTGCGGCGGCTGCGCGAGGCCGGGGTGACCGAGCACCAACTGGCCCGGCTGCGCTCGCCGATCGGCCTCGACCTGGGCGCCAGGACGCCGGAGGAGACGGCGCTGTCCATCGCCGCCGAGATCGTCGCCGTGCGGCGCGGCGGCGCGGGCGTCCCCCTCACGGCCACCGCCGGCCCCATCCATCACGACGGCGCCCGGGACGTAGGGTCGGGGCATGACAACGACTCGCCGGCTCTCCCTCCGGGAGCTGAACCGCGCGCTGCTTGACCGGCAGTTGCTCCTGCGGCGGTCGGCCATGGACGCCGGGGCGGCGGTCGAGCACCTGGTAGGGCTCCAGACCCAGGTGCCGGGCAACCACTACACGGCGCTGTGGTCGCGGCTGGAGGGCTTCGACCCGGACGCCTTCTCCCGCCGGTTCGAGGCGCGGGAGTTCGTCCGGATCAGCCTCCAGCGCTCCACCATCCACACGGTCACCGCCCGCGACTGCCTCGCGCTGCGCCCGGTGCTGCGGCCCGGCCACGAGCGGCCCTTCCGCTCCGCGTGGGGGAAGCGGCTGACCGGCGTGGATCTGGACCGGGTGGCGGCGCGCGCCAGGGAGCTGGTGGAGCAACGGCCGCGCACGTTCCAGGAGCTGGGCGCCGAGCTGGGGGAGGAGTGGCCGGACGCCGACCGGCCGGCCCTGGCCCAGGTCGCCCGGCACGCCCTGGCGCTGGTGCAGGTGCCGCCGCGCGGGCTGTGGCAGCGCGGGGGCGCGGCCCGGCACACCACGGCCGAGTCCTGGCTCGGCGCGGAGCAGTCGGACGACACCGCCCCGGACGGCCTGGTGCTCCGCTACCTCGCCGCCTTCGGACCGGCTTCGGTCAAGGACGCCCAGATGTGGTCGGGACTGACCAGACTGCGCGAGGTGTTCGACCGGCTGCTGCCGCGACTTGAACGGTTCCAGGACGCGAACGGCGTCGAGCTGTTCGACCTGCCGGACGCCCCGCGCCCCGGCGAGGACGTCCGGGCGCCGGCCCGTTTCCTGCCCGAGTACGACAACCTCTTCATCGGCCACGCGGACCGGAGCCGCGTCATATCGGCGGTCGCCAAGGCCCGCACCTGGGCCGGGAACCGCGGCCTCCCCGTCTTCCTCGCCGACGGCTTCGTCCGCGGCGTCTGGCGCATCGACGCGGACGCCCGGCGCACCGCGGCCACGCTCACCCTCACCCCCTTCGACCGGCTGACCACCGCCGAGCGGGACGGCCTGGCGGCGGAGGGCGCGCGCCTGCTCACTTTTCACACCCCGGGCGCCGTCCACGACCTGCGCTGGGAGTGAGCCGGGCCGGCGCGCTTCGGCGTCAGCCCTCCCGGCCTGCCGCCGGTCCGTCCCGGAGCAGCCTGTCGGCCGGGTCGTTCACCGGCTGCGGGGTGCCCGCGAGGTCCAGCACGAACAGCGGCAGGGCCAGCTCGTCCGCCCGTGCCCGGGCCCGCCGTTGGTACCCGGCCAGCGAGAACGCGACCGGCGCCGCCGACTCCACCAGGCCGTACAGCCACACCGTCTCGATGTCCCCGGCCGCGGTCGGCTCGGTGGTCGGATTGACCAGGCCGACCACCGTGGGCCCGCGCAGGTCGATCCCGGAGACCGGGCGCGGCACCGAGACCCGCACCTCGGGAAAGCCCAGCCAGCGCAGGAACTGGGCGGCGCAGGCCACCACGTCGTACGCGGTCCTGATCGTCAGCGGCGGGAACGGCGTCCGCCGGCCGTCCTCCACGGGCAGGGCCTCCGGAGCCTTCCCGTCAGCCGCGAGCCGGACCGTCACCCCGCAGGGGCAGTCGAATTCCGGCTGCGGCCACTGCCCCGGCCGCCCGCACGACGGGCAGTCGAGCTCGGTCCACGCGCCCGCCCACGACCGGTGACGCACCGGAACGGGTGAACTGCCGTGCAGCAGGGGGACGGTCACCGGGGCACCGCAGGAACACGGGTAATCGGGCGGGACGTAGGTGTGCTCCCGGCGGCACGCCGGGCACCTCACAGGCACGCTTTTCGCCATCTGGCGCTCCAAGGACGGAACTTCTCTGCGAGATTCTCACAGTCTCCCGGACCGGGGGGAGCCCGCGCAGGCGTAAGGTGGTAGTGCTCACTCATGCCGCGCCGACCGCGTTTGTTCATCCGAATGTGACACGGAATCTCGCCCTCCGTATGGCGTGATGCGCGGACAGTGATATTTACTTTCCCTGTTCGGTCCGTCGGGCGCTCGCCACCCATGCGCGTCCGCGGACACGGCCGACGTCAACGGAGACGGCAGGGGAGGGCCGAGTGGCGGCAGGAGAAGCGGAGACTGCCCATATGGTGCGGAATTTCCCGCCCAGCGGGATGGACCCCCGCCTGCTGGCCTTGCGTGCGGCGGTGGACCGGCTGCGCAGAGATCTGCGCGCGTACCCGGCCACGCTCGCGGACCGCGAGGTCGCCGAGCGGGAATTGAGCGCCCTCGACGGCATGCATGCCGCCGGTGTGCCGGACACCTCCCTGCTGGGGCAGTCGCTGCTGCTGATCGCCGCCGCGGTCGGCTCGGTCAGCGCGCTGGCGCCCGGCGTGCACCAGCTCCGGCAGGCGGTCGAGCTCTTCGGCGTGTCGCACCCGCGCGTCCAGCCCAGTCGGCCGATCATCCGCTGATCGCCGGGCGACGCGTTAGGTTGGCCGCGTGCGACTGAGACTTGAGTTCACCACCGAGCCGTTCGACCTGGACGAGCCGCCGGAGCACGCGCTGGTGGCCCGCGAGGTGATGCGCGACGCCCCCCTCGACGCCGTGGACGTCGGTCCCTTCGGCAACACCGCCGAGGGCCCGGCCGACGCGGTCCTGGCCGCGGTGGACGAGCTGCTGCGCCGGGCGCTCGCGGTGGGCGCCACCCGGATATCGCTCCAGGTCAACGCCATAGCCACCGGCGGTGCCGCCGACGAGGAGGGCCGGACGTGAGCGTTCCGGGGGAGCGCCTGTTCATCGACGCGATCAGGCCGCTGGTGGACGCCATCGGCGGCGAGCTGGTCCCGCCCGGGGAGGCGCGGGACGACGACGTGGTGCTCAGCTGGGAGGGCACGGAGGCGGTCGCGGTGCGGCTGCCGCACCTGTCCGACTCGCTGGAGCACATCCTCGGCGAGCTGCGGCGCCGGTACGGGGTGCCGCTGTCCGAGCTGGACCGGCGGACCAAGCAGCAGGTGGTGCGGACGCTGGAGACGCGCGGCGCGTTCGCCATGCGGCACGGCGTCGAAACGGTCGCCGCCGCGCTGGGGGTCAGCCGCTTCACCGTCTACAACTACCTCAATCGTTCAACAAACTGTTGACGTTTTCTCGCCGGGCCGGTTAGCTGGGTGCCTGCCGACGACCGACGAGAGCGAGGAGGGCGTTGCGTGACGCCGAGTCCGGCGCCAGGGCTTGCCTGGCTCAACGGAGCCGACGAGCGCGCCGTGCGGGACGCCCTGCGCCACGTCTGCGCCGCCCGCGCCTACGGCGACGCGCTGCTGGCGGCCCGCCCCTTCGCGGACGCCGGCGCCCTGCTCGCCGCGAGCGACGCCGCGACCGCCGCCCTGACCGCCTCCGGCCTCGCCGAGGCGCTGGCGGGCCACCCGCCCATCGGCCGCCCCGACCCCGCCGACCCGGCCTCCGCCCGCGAGCAGCGCGGCATGGCCGACGCCCCGGACGCGCTCAGGGCCGAGATGCTCGACCTCAACCTCGCGTACCAGGAGCGGTTCGGCCACGTCTTCCTCATCTGTGCCACCGGCCTCAGCGGCGAGCGGATGCGCGACGCGCTGCGCGCCCGCATGGACAACCCGCCGGAGACGGAACGGGAGACCGTCCGCGCCGAGCTGGGCAAGATCAACCGGATCCGCCTCACCCGGCTGGCCGAGTCCACCGCCACCGTTTCCACCCACATCCTCGACACCAGCGCGGGCCGCCCCGCGCCCGGCGTCGCGGTGTCCCTGTCCGTGCGGCCGGGCGGCGGCGACGCGGCCTGGACCGCGCACGGCACCGCCCGCACGGACGCGGACGGCCGCTGCGCGGACCTGCCCGCGCTGCCCGGTGACGCGGTGCTGGCCAGGCTGACGTTCGCCGTCGATCCGTACCTGAGCCGGACCGGGACGGGCGCCGCGTTCTTCCCCGAGGTGACGGTCCCGTTCGCCGTGGTACCCGGCGAGCACTACCACGTCCCGCTGCTTCTCACCCCGTTCGGATACTCCGTCTACCGAGGGAGCTGACCTCCATGCCCGCGCTCGGCCAGAACCAGTACGGCAAGGCGGAGACCCGCGTCGTCCGGGTCACCCGGGACGGCGCCCGGCACCACATCCGGGACCTCAACGTGTCGGTCGCCCTCTCCGGCGACATGACGGACGTGCACCTCTCCGGCTCCAACGCCACCGTGCTGCCCACCGACACCACCAAGAACACCGTCTACGCCTTCGCCAAGGAGCACGGGATCGCCTCGCCCGAGGCGTTCGCCGCCCTGCTCGCCCGGCACTTCGTCACCTCGCAGCCGACGATCCACCGGGCCCGCGTCCGCGTCGAGGAGTACGCCTGGGACCGCGTCCCCACCCCCGGCCGGGGCGAGCACTCCTTCGTCCGGACCGGCGGCGGGACACGGACCGCGCAGATCACGTACGACGGCTACTCCTGGGAATTCCTCAGCGGGCTCACCGGGCTGACGGTGCTGAACTCGACGGACTCGGAGTTCTCCGGCTTCGTCAAGGACCGCTACACCACGCTCCAGGAGACCAGGGACCGCATCCTGGCCACCGACGTCACCGCCGTGTGGCGGCACGCCTGGACCGGCGACCCGGCGCAGGCGCCCGTCGGTGACTGGGACGGCTCCTGGGCGGCGGCCAGGCGGCACGTCCTCGACGGCTTCGCCCAGACGTACTCGCTCTCCCTCCAGCAGACGCTGTTCGCGATGGGAGCGCGGGTGATCGACAACCTCCCCGAGGTGGACGAGATCAGGCTCTCGCTGCCCAACAAGCATCACTTCCTGGTCGATCTCGAACCCTTCGGCATGAAGAACGACACGGCCGACGGCGCCGTCTACTTCGCCGCCGACCGCCCCTACGGCCTGATCGAGGCCACCGTGCTGCGCGACGGCGCGCAGGCGCGGATACCGGTGGACATGACCAATCTGTGAGGGCTTCCCCCGTGACGGCTTCCGTGACCGCGCACCGGCGCGTCGTGATCGAGAACTGCGCCATCGCCACCGTCGACGCCGAGGGCACCGAGCACGCCTCGGGACACATCGTCGTCGCGGACCACCGCATCGAGGCGGTCGGCCCCGGCCCGGCGCCCCCCGGCCTCGCGGACGTCGCGCGCCGCGTGGACGCCGCCGGCCACCTGGCCACCCCCGGCCTGGTCAACACCCACCACCACTTCTACCAGTGGCTCACCCGGGGCCTGGCCCAGGACTGCAACCTCTTCGACTGGCTGGTCGCCCTCTACCCGGTCTGGGCGCGCATCGACGAGCCGATGGTCCACGCCGCCGCCCGGGGTTCGCTGGCCATGATGGTGCGGGGCGGCTGCACCACCGCCATGGATCACCACTACGTCTTCCCGCGCGGTGCGGGCGACCTGCTCGGCGCGGAGATCCGGGCCGCCCGCGAGATCGGCGTCCGCTTCACCGCCGCCCGCGGCTCGATGGACCGGGGCGCGTCGGACGGCGGGCTGCCGCCGGACTTCGCGGTGGAGTCCACCGAGGACGCGCTGCGCGCCACCGAACAGGCGGTGCGGGACCACCACGACCCGTCGCCGGGCTCGATGCTGCGGATCGTCGCCGCGCCCTGCTCGCCGTTCTCCGTCTCCACCGAGCTGATGCGGGAGTCCGCCGCGCTGGCCCGCCGCCTCGGCGTGCGGCTGCACACCCATGGCTCGGAGACGGTGGAGGAGGAGAAGTTCTGCCACGAGCTGTTCGGGATGGGCCCGACCGCGTACTTCGAGTCCACCGGCTGGCTCGGTGACGACGTGTGGATGGCGCACTGCGTGCACATGACCGACGCCGACATCGACGCCTTCGCCCGCACCGGCACCGGCGTCGCGCACTGCCCGTCCTCCAACGCCCGCCTCGCCGCCGGGATCGCCCGCGTGCCCGACCTGCTGGCCGCTGGCGTCCCGGTCGGCCTCGGCGTGGACGGCACCGCGTCCAACGAGTCCGGCGAGCTGCACACCGAGCTGCGCAACGCCCTCCTGGTGAACCGGCTCGGCCCGCACCGCGAGAAGGCCCTCACCGCGCGCCAGGCGCTGCGCCTGGGCACCGCGGGCGGCGCCCGGGTCCTGGGCCGGGAGCGGGAGATCGGCTCACTGGAGGCGGGGAAGCTGGCCGACGTGGTGCTGTGGGACCTGACGGGCCTCGGTCACTCCACGATCGCCGACCCAGTCGCCGCCCTGGTCCTCGGCCCCCCGGCGCCGGTCGCGCTGTCGCTGATCAACGGCGTCCCGGTCGTGGAGCACGGCCGCCTGCTGACGGCCGACGAGGACGCCGTCGCCCGCACCGCCCGCACCCAGGCCCGCCGCCTGGCGGAGATCGCCGCCACCGGAGGCTGACGCCGGGCCGCCGGCCCGGCGTCAGCGGCCTGGTCCGGCGCGGCCGGGCGGCGGGTCAGTCCAGCAGCTCGTAGGCGGGCAGCGTGAGGAAGTCGACGTACTCCTCGTCCAGCGCGATCCGCATCAGCAGGTCGAACGCCCGCTGCCAGCCGCCGGAGATGAACTCGTCCTCGCCGACCTCGTCGCGCATCGCCAGGCACTGGTCGGCGGCCACCTGCCGCACGCACTCGTGCGTCACCCGGTCGCCGGTGTCGAGGACCACGCCCGCGTTGATCCACTGCCAGATCTGGGAGCGGGAGATCTCGGCGGTGGCCACGTCCTCCATCAGGTTGAACACGGCGACCGCGCCCCGGCCCGCGAGCCACGCCTGGAGGTAACGGGTGCCGACCTGGATCGCGTTGCGCAGGCCCTCGGCCGTGGGGCGCGCGTCGAGGGAGTCGATGGCCAGCAGGTCGTCCGCCGTCACCTCGACGTCCTCGCGCAGCCGCTCCTTCTGGTGCGGCCGGTCGCCCAGCACCGCGTCGAACGACGCCCTGGCCACCGGCACCAGGCCCGGGTGCGCCACCCAGGATCCGTCGAACCCGTCGCCCGCCTCGCGGTCCTTGTCGGCCCTGACCTTCTCGAACGCGACGGCGTTGACGGCCGCGTCCTTCGACGGGATGAACGCGGCCATGCCGCCGATGGCGTGCGCGCCGCGCTTGTGGCAGGTGCGGACCAGCAGTTCGGTATAGGCGCGCATGAACGGGGCCGTCATCGTCACGGCGTTGCGGTCCGGCAGCACGAACTTCTCGCCGCCGTCCCGGAAGTTCTTGACGATGGAGAACAGGTAGTCCCAGCGGCCCGCGTTGAGGCCGGAGGCGTGGTCGCGCAGCTCGTAGAGGATCTCCTCCATCTCGAAGGCGGCGGTGATCGTCTCGATGAGGATCGTGGCGCGGACGGTCCCGTAGGGGATGCCGAGGGCCTCCTGCGCGTACGTGAACACGTCGTTCCAGAGCCGCGCCTCCAGGTGGGACTCCAGCTTGGGCAGGTAGAAGTACGGGCCCTTGCCGAGGTCGAGGAGGCGGCGCGCGTTGTGGAAGAAGTAGAGCCCGAAGTCGACCAGCGCGCCGGGCACGGCCCGGTCCCCGACGGTCAGGTGCCGCTCGTCCAGGTGCCAGCCGCGCGGGCGCATGACGACGGTGGCCAGCTCGGCGTCGGGCCTGAGGGCGTACTCCTTGCCGCGCTCGTCGGTGAAGTCGATGCGGCGGCGGTAGGCGTCGGCCAGGCTGAGCTGGCCGCCGATGACGTTGGCCCAGGTGGGGGAGGAGGCGTCCTCGAAGTCGGCGAGCCAGATCTTCGCGCCGGAGTTGAGGGCGTTGACCGTCATCTTGCGGTCGGTCGGGCCGGTGATCTCCACCCGCCGGTCCTGGAGGGCGGGCGGGGCGGGGGCGACGGTCCACGCGGCGTCGCGGACGTCCTTGGTCTCGGGGAGGAAATCCAGCCGCCCGGTGCGGGCGATCTCCTCCCGCCGCAGCGCCCGCCGGGCGAGCAGCTCGTCGCGGCGCGGGGTGAACCGCCGGTGCAATTCGGCGAGGAAGCCGAGCGCGTCTTCGGTGAGCACCTCGTCCTGCCGGGGCAGGGTGGCCGGTGCTGCGACGGTGACGGCGGACATGGGCGGCACTCCTTTGACGAGACGTAAAAACGGATAATAGTTTCCTCATTGCGGAAGATCAATGAGGTCTCCGGGTTCGTCGATGTCGTCGGGCGCGGCGACATCGCCGCACTCGACCAGTGTGATCTCCCCCGCGTGTTCCCGCAGATACGCCCGCGCACCCTGATCTCCCCGCGCCGCGCGCGCGACCCCCGCGAAGTGCGCGGCCCCGAGGAGCACCGGGTGCCCGCGCCGCTCCCCGCCGTAGACGGCCTGCGCCAGCGTCGCCGGGGACCGGTGGGCGGCGCGCACGCGCGCCATGGCCTCGGCGCCGACCCACGGCTGGTCGACCAGCGCCACGAGCGCGGCGGCGGCCCCGGTGCCGTCCAGCGAGGCCAGCCCCGCGCGCAGGGAGGAGCCCATGCCGGTCTCCCACTCCGGATTCGCCACGACGGTGTACGCGTCCGCGAGCCGCGCCCGCACCGCCTGTCCGGCCGCCCCCACGACGACGTGCACGGGCCCGCACCCGGCGTCGAGCAGCGCCTCCGCGGCCCGCTCGACGAAGGTCCGCCCCCGGTAGGTCAGCAGAGCCTTGGCCCGCCCCCCGAGCCGCCGCCCACCCCCGGCGGCGAGCAACAGCCCGGCGACGGGGGGAGGCGTCATACGTTCCTCGGCGGTCCGGTGATGGCCTCGGTGATGACGAAACCCTTGGCCGGTCCCTCGGGGATGACGACCTCGGTCCCGTAGGGCACCCGGGTCTCGGCGGCGTAGACGGCCTCATGGGGAATGGGGGAGGTGAGGACCGTGACCGTACCGTGGCAGTCGTGCTCGTCGATGAGTACGTACACGGGCACCCCGGCGCGCGCGTAGGCCCGGCGTTTGCGCACCCGGTCCCGGGTGGTGCCGTCGTGCCCCGGTGATACCACTTCGATGATCAGCTCGACGCAGGCCGCGTCGACACCCAGGCCGTCTTCTGTGACGTACTCGGCGTCGTCCCTCGGGGCGACGAACAGGTCGGGAATCCAGATCTTCAGGTCATGGACCACATTCATGTCATTGCGCGCGGCGTAGGGGCCGGAAGCCAGGAAGGCGGCCATGGCGTCCCGCATCTCATTGACGGCCCGGCTGTGGACGTGGCGGCCGGTGGGCGACACCTCGATGAACCCCTCAACGATCTCGGCACGATAGCCCTCGGGGAGTTCCATGGCTTTCCACGCCTGCCACAGGACCTGATCGAGATTCGGCATGCTTCCGGGAGCCTCATGGGCAGCAGTGGTCATGGCGCAGCACCTCCTCCTTCAGTCTGGGCTTTCCGGTCACCGCGCATCAAGCGGCACAACCACGCTGTGGGCGTGCCGCCGGGCGAACCGTTCCGCCCGGCGCATCATCACTCGATCGGGAAAGCCCTGGCCACAGGTGCGGCGGTGGCGGCCGTCAGGTGTCCTCGCCCGTGCCCGTCAGGGCTGTCGAGAGGTCGGTGGCCACGTCCCGCAGGAGGGGGACCATCTTCTCCGTCGCCTCGTCCGTCACCCGGCCCGCCGGGCCGGAGACCGAGATCGCGGCGGCCGTGGGGGAGTCGGGGACCCGGACGGCGATGCAGCGCACGCCTATCTCCTGCTCGTTGTCGTCCACCGCGTAGCCGTTCTCCCGCACCTTCCCCAGCTCCGCGAGGAACGCCTCCGGCGTCGTGATCGTCCGTTCCGTCGCCGCCGGCATCCCGGTCCGGCGCAGCAGCGCCCGCACCTCCCCGTCCGGCAGGCCCGCGAGCAGCGCCTTGCCGACGCCCGTGGAGTGCGGCAGCACCCGGCGGCCGACCTCGGTGAACATCCGCATCGAGTGCCGCGACGGCACCTGCGCCACGTAGACGACGGCGTCGCCGTCCAGCAGCGCCATGTTCGCCGTCTCGCCGGTCTCCTCCACCAGCCGCGCCAGGTGCGGGCGGGCCCACGTCGCCAGGGGGCGGGCCGCGCTCTCGCCGAGGCGGATGAGGCGGGGGCCGAGCGCGTACCGGCGGTTGGGCTGCTGCCGCACGTACCCGCAGGCGACCAGTGTCCGCATCAGGCGGTGAATGGTGGGCAGTGGCAGTCCGCTGCTGGCGGCGAGCTCGCTCAGTCCGGTTTCCCCGCCGGCGTCTGCCATCTGCTCCAGCAGACCGAAGGCCCGTTCCAGGGACTGAACCCCGCCGCTGGCGGAGGACTTGCGCACGTCGGAGGGCGGCACGTCGCGTTCCTCATTCGGTAGTAGCGGTCATGGCGCAGCCTACCTGTGCTTGACGCGCGCGCTCCGCCACCGCAGGATCGTTTCAACAGATCGTTGAAGATCATAAAGAATGACAAAATCAGGCGAAGGTGGAGGGAGGGTGCCGTGACCGGTGCCCGCACCGGACTCGTGCTGCGCTCGACCCGCGTCATCACGCCCGAGGGTGTGCGCGCGGCGAGCGTGGCCGTCGCGGACGGCCGCATCACGGCCGTGTCGCCGCACGACGCGCCCGTGCCGGACGGCGCCCGGCTCGTGGACTACGGCGACGCCGCGCTGCTGCCCGGCCTCGTCGACACCCACGTGCACATCAACGACCCGGGCCGGACCGTGTGGGAGGGCTTCGCCACCGCCACCCGCGCGGCGGCGGCCGGGGGCGTCACCACTGTCATCGACATGCCGCTCAACAGCGTGCCGCCGACCACCACCCCCGCGCATCTCGACGTCAAACGGGAGACCGCCCGCCCGCGCGTCCACGTCGACACCGGCTTCTGGGGCGGCGCGATCCCCGGCAACACCGGCGAGCTCAAGGCCCTGCACGAGGCGGGGGTGTTCGGCTTCAAGTGCTTCCTGTCGCCGTCCGGCGTCGAGGAGTTCCCCGAGCTGGGCCCGGACGAACTGGCCGCCGCCATGGGCGAGATCGCCGGGTTCGGCGGCCTGCTCATCGTGCACGCCGAGGACCCCGGCCACCTGGCCGCCGCACCGGCCGCCGACGGCAGCCTCCGGTACGCCGACTTCCTCGCCTCCCGGCCGCACACCGCCGAGACCGAGGCCGTCGCCCGGCTGATCGGCCTGGCCCGGCGGCTGGACGCCCGTGTGCACGTGCTGCACCTCTCCTCCGCCGAGGCGCTGCCGCTGATCGCGGAGGCCAGGGCGTCCGGGGTGCGGATCACGGCCGAGACCTGCCCGCACTTCCTGACCCTGACGGCCGAGGAAGTCCCGGACGGCGCCACCGAGTTCAAGTGCTGCCCGCCCATCAGGGAGGCCGCCAACCAGGACCTGCTGTGGGCCGGGCTCGCGGACGGTGTCATCGACTGCGTCGTCTCCGACCACTCGCCCTGCACCGCCGACCTCAAGGTGCCCGACTTCGGGGCCGCCTGGGGCGGCATCGCCTCCCTCCAGCTCGGCCTGCCCGCCGTCTGGACCGCCGCGCGCCGGCGCGGCCTCGGACTCCCGGACGTGGCCCGCTGGATGGCCACCGCCCCCGCCCGGCTGGCCGGTCTGTCCGGCCGCAAGGGGGCCATCGCCCCCGGCCACGACGCGGACTTCGCCGTGCTCGACCCGGAGGCGACGTTCACCGTGGACCCGGCCGCCCTCCACCACCGCAACCAGGTCACCGCCTACGCGGGACGCCTGCTGCACGGTGTGGTCCTCGCCACCTGGCTGCGCGGGCGTCGGATCGCGGAGCACGGGCATGTCACCGAACGGGCCGGGAAGCTCATCGAAAGGACAGCACCGCCGACATGACCACCGCACCAGCCGTCTTCATCGGTGACGCCGACCCCTACGGCGGCGGCGACCCGTACGCCGACTACCGCGCGCCGGACCCGTCCGCCGTCCCGTTCGCCCACCTGCCCGACCTGGCCGACCGGCGGCTGGGCGGCTCGGTGGTCGCCGCCAGCGACGAGTTCTTCGCCGAGCGGGAGAACCTGCTGAAGCCGGGGCGGCCGGAGTTCGACCCGGAGGCGTTCGGCCACAAGGGCAAGATCATGGACGGCTGGGAGACCCGGCGCCGGCGCGGCGCCTCCGCCGACGCCCCGCACCCGGCGGACGGCGACCACGACTGGGCCGTCGTCCGGCTCGGCGTGGCGGGCGTCGTGCGCGGCGTCGTCGTGGACACCGCGCACTTCCGGGGCAACTACCCGCAGGCCGTCGGCCTGGAGGGCGCCGCCGACCCCGAGGACGGCGGGGAGTGGGTCGAGTTGGTGCCGCGCACCCGGGTCGGCGGGCACGCGGCCAACGTCTTCCCGGTCGCGGTCGAACGGCGGCTCACGCACGTGCGGTTGAAGCAGTATCCGGACGGCGGGGTGGCCCGGCTCCGGGTCCACGGCGAGGCCGTGCCGGACCCGGCGTGGCTGGCGGCGGTCGGCACGTTCGACCTGGCCGCGCTGGAGAACGGCGGCGTGGTGGAGGACGCGTCCGACCGGTTCTACTCGCCGCCCGTGCACACGATTTACCCCGGCCGGCCCCGGACCATGGACGAGGGCTGGGAGACCCGCCGCCGCCGCGACACCGGCCACGACTGGCTGCGGTTCCGGCTCGCCGGTGAGGGCGTGATCCGCGCCGTCGAGATCGACACCGGCAGCTACAAGGGCAACGCGCCCGGCTGGGCGGCCCTTTCGGTGCGGCGGGAGGACGGCGCGTGGCACGAGATCCTGCCCAGGACCCGGCTGTCGGCGGACACCGTCCACCGTTTCGTGCTCGACAGCACCGCCGTTCCGCCCGCGACGCACGCACGGCTGGACGTCTACCCGGACGGCGGCGTGGCGCGGCTGCGCCTGCACGGCTCGCTCACCCCGGAGGGCGAGCGGCTCCTGGCCGCCCGCTACAAGGAGTTGAGTTGCGGCTGAGAAGCCGCGAGGTGAAGGGTGTGGAGCAGGCGCGGCATCCTGTGAACGCCTGAAGGATTTCCGCCACGCGTGGTTGACGCGGCGCGTGCTACGCGCGTCACACTGTTGGCATGGGCATGAATCAGCGATCCAGGATCGTCCGGGCCGGCGCCCTCGGCGCACTGCTCTCGACCCTGCTCCTCGGCGGCCAGGTCACCCAGGCCACCGCGTCCGACGCCCCGACACCCACGACCTCCGCAACCGCGATCGCCGTCGCGCCGCTGGCCTTCGGCGACATCTGCTACAGCGACCTGCCCCCCGAAGCGCACGACACCCTCGACCTGATCGAGGCCGGCGGCCCCTTCCCGTACCCGCAGGACGGCGGGACGTTCTACAACCGCGAGGGCCTGCTCCCCAGCCAACCGACCGGCTACTACCACGAGTACACCGTGGAGACCCCCGGCAGCTCCACGCGCGGCGAGCGGCGGATCGTGACCGGGGAGTCCCACCAGGAGGACTACTACACGGCGGACCACTACGAATCCTTCGACCTGGTCGACTACGCCTGCTGACAGGCCCGCTGAGCCGGCGTCCCCCCACACAGGCGCCGGGACCGTTCCCCCACACGGTCCCGGCGCCGTCGCCGGCGGCGGCCCGGAGCCGGTTTTCGCGGTGGTGGCGGGTCCGTGTGCGGCCGTCGTCCGTCTCGCGAGATGCCCCGGCTATGCCGATCGCTTGCCAGCTTCCCCTCCCATGGGTGGCAAGAGCAAGCTCTTCAGCGTGCGGGAGAGCCGCTGGTTATCACGCGCATCGCGCCATTGGACAACCGCGATGGGGTTTCGGCTGTCGTCCTTGTCGGTCGGGGCATTCTTGAGGGAGCCGGGGAATACCAGGAGCCCGGCGACACCGTGCGGAGCGTGAGCGAGATAGGCGTGCAGCTGGTCGAGAGCGGCGTCCAGGGGGACTGTGGTCGTGGCCTTCACTTCAACAACCAAGACCAGTCGGCCAGCCCTTGAAACGGTCAGATCGATCCCGACGTCGTTGTGGCCGATGCCCGGCATGTCACCCGCAGGAGTGATCTGAGTCCCTGTGGCGATGCGGGGCAGCACGGTCTCCAATGCCTTACGGAGCTGCCGCGTGTAACGGACGGACTCAACCCAGGAAGGGCTGCTAGGAGCACCAGGAAGCTGGTCGATCGCTCGGATGTCGCTGGCCCGGACAGCCACTGTCTCCGGCTCCGCGCCCTCGCCCTCATCCTTGGAGTCAAGGCGCACCACGACCCGCTGCGCCGCCCCCTCACCGTAGACCGCTACTACTTCCCCCTCGGTCTCATCCACTCCCCACGGGACGCGGACCCGCTCTCCCAGTGATGGCTGTGTCACGACGGGCTCCTTACCAGGGGGCTTTGTTTGTCAGGGCGGACAAGTAGCCATGAACCACATCATCCAGTGTGGAAGCCAGGTTGTCCAGATCGCGCAGCCAGCTACGGATCTTGTGAAGGTTGATCGAATGGCCGTCTCTCTTCAGTGCGGCCACCTTGAATTCATCCGCATGGGCGAAGCCATTGCGAGCGGTGTTCAGAATTGAGAGCAGCTTGTTCCATTCGGGCGCTCTGCTGTCCACCTGGCCGAGGACATCCCACAGTTTGACGATACCAAGCCGTTTGAAATCTTCGGCCAGTGCCGAAGGCGTCGCGTTTCCTGTATCGAGTTTTCGGTTGGCGCTCACCTGGATTCTGATTACCCGCTCCACCTGGGGTACCCCGATTCCGCTGGCGGAAATAATGTGGTCCCAGGCAAGGTCGTTGAGTTCACGGGCGTAGCCTTGGAATTCTGCTGCGAGCCGCAAAACGAGTGCCCAGTTCAGTTGCTGGGTATTCCAGCGCCTCCCGGGTCCGTTGCCGCGCACCGCTTGGTGGGCGGCAAGAAGTTCATCAATGCGCTGGCGCCGTTTTGTTTGCCAAGCGACGTAAGCGGGGGAAGGCACAGGCGAAGATTAGCCGCACAGCTCCGGAGGAGGCGAACCGCAAGCAACTGGTACCGAACGAGCGTTCGTTGCGTCTCTTCCGGAGCACGCGGACCTGATCACGACTGTGCTCGCTACGTCGATGGTGGCAACGTACGCGGCGCGCCACGCGCGCGGCCTACGCTGGCATCGTCGAGCCGTTCGGAGAAAGGCGGGCGCATGTCATCTGACGCTACTCCGGTCCCGTACACCGATCCCCTGTCGTTCGGCCAGCGCGTGCAACTGCTGCGCACAAGGCGGGGCATGAGCCGTGTGGTGCTCGCCGGGCTCGTGGGGCGGTCCTCCTCGTGGGTGAAGCAGGTCGAGCGGGGGGAGATCCAGACGCCCAAGCTCGGGATGATCCTCCGCATCGCCGAGGCGCTGCGCGTTCGCGATCTCTCCGAGCTGACCGGAGATCAGTCCTCGCTTCCTGTTGGGCTGTTTGTCGGTCCGGGGCATGAGCGGCTGCCCGCCGTCGCGGCCGTCATCAACGCCTTTCCGTCATGGGGGGCGGGTGATCGGGAGGCGTCGCCCGCCGCGCATCTGCGGGCGCGGGTGGCGCGGGCCTGGGCGGCTCGGCATTCCGCGCCGAACCACCGCGATGTGCTCGGCGCGTTGCTCCCCGCCCTCATCCAGGACGCCCAACTGGCCGTGCGCCAGGCCGAGTCCGGCGCGCAGCGGCGGGCGGCGCAGTCGGTGCTGGCGGAGGTGTACGCGCTGGCGCAGTTCTTCCTCGCCTATCAGCCCGAGCCCGCGCTGCTGTGGCGCGTGACGGAGCGGGGCATGATGGCGGCTCAGGAGTCCGGGGACCCGCACGCCATCGGCGTGGCCGCATGGCTGGCGGCGCAGGCGCACCGGGACTCGGGCCCGGCGCATTACGAGGCCGCCGACGCGGTGGTGTCGGACACCTTGCGGTATCTGGAGCCGCTGCTGCCGGGCGCCGCGACACCGGTGCTGGCGATCACGGGCGCGTTGCGGTTCGAGGCGGCGTACACGGCGGCGCGCCGGGGAGACGCCGGAACGGCCTGGGGTCACTGGGACAAGGCCCGCGAGGTGGCCGACCGGCTTCCGGGCGGTTACTACCACCCGGTGACCAGCTTCTCCCGGCCCGTCATGGGCGCCCACGCCGTGACCGTCGCCGTGGAACTGCGCGCCGGCGGAGAGGCCGTGCGGCAGGCCGCCGCCGCGGACGCGAGCGTGATCCCGTCACGGCCCCGGCGCGCCCGCCACCGCATCGAGCAGGCCCGGGGGTACCGGCTCGACGGTCAGATGGAAGCGGCCCTGGCCACGCTGGAGTCCGCTTTCGAGGCCGCACCGGAGACCATCCGCTACAACGGCTACGCGCGGGGGATCGTGCTGGAGGGAACGGAAGCGAAGTCGCCCGACCGACGCCGACGCGCAGCCGCCCTCGCGGTGCGGATCGGGATCCTCGCCGCCTGAACACACGTATGGGGCCAGGATTCCTGCCCCTGCTCTCTGCCAACCCTCCTTACGTTCTGTCGTCAGTTGATGACCGACGACGCAGGAGGGTTGTGCACGTGGAGAGTTCTTACCCCGTCTGGATGCCGTCCAGGGACGCGGGTGTTCAGGTGTTGCCCTGTGGGCGGTGGTTCGATGCCGTGCAGGTGTCGGGGTACTTCGCGCGGCAGGTGCAGAGTCAGTTGCTCATCTCGGGTGGGGTCGGGCCGGTGATCCACGATCAGGTGGGGGATGTCTGGTCGTGGCTGGTCCGGCCGGGGGCCGGGGC